>JAOZGV010000166.1 GCA_026015225.1 Candidatus Bathyarchaeota archaeon | reverse complement strand
TTTCTTGGAGAAGGTAGGGGGCTATATTTTCTTGGGAAAATCCCTCTATATGATATAAAGTATCTGTATTCCTATCTCTTTGTTATTGCAGTTGCAGTAGTTCTTGCAACGGGATATATATTTAGACATAGGTTGGGTTATGGATTAAGAGCCATTAAAGCAGACGAGGATGTGGCCGAAGTTATGGGAGTAAACACTGCAAAATATAAAATTATGGCTTACTGTATAGCAGCATCTTTTGCCGGTATGGCTGGAGGGATTATGGCACTATTCTTTGCAGCAGCCTTTCCAGAGTATTACTTACTTGGTCGTTCTGTCGAACTCTTTGCAGCTATCATATTAGGTGGAGTGGGATCTATGCTGGGCCCTCTGATTGGAGCTGCTGTTTTTTGGATGATAAAAGACTTTCTGTTAGTAAATTTCCCATATACTCACTTAGTCCTTTTCGGAGCTATTCTAGTGATTCTTGTATTGTTCTTCCCAATAGGAATTCTAGGGTTAATAAATAAGGTTTTAGCGAAGATAGGTAAGGTGTTGGAATAGTTGAGCCAAGATAATTTACTAGTAGTGGACAGCGTGACAAAAAGATTTGGTGGACTGGTTGCAGTCAACAAAGTCGATATCCAGCTAAAGAAAGGTGAAATATTAGGACTAATTGGTCCAAATGGATCTGGAAAAACAACTTTATTCAATGTCATATCTGGTCTTTACTCACCCGATGGAGGTAATATTACTTTTAAGGGTGAAAATATCGGTGGTTTAAAACCTCATAAAATTGCAAGAAAAGGAATTGGAAGAACATTCCAGGTAGTTAGACCATTCGGTGACATGAGTGTAATGGATAACATTATGGTCAGTGGATTATTTACGGCTTACAAAGGCAAAGAAAAATCAAAAATTGAAGAACATTGTCATGAACTGCTTAAGGTAACTAATTTAGAACATAGAGTGGATGCGGAAGCCGATAGTCTAAGCTTGGCCGAGAAAAGAAGGCTAGAGATTGCAAGAGCTTTAGCCCTTGACCCCAATTTACTTTTACTTGATGAAACTATGGCGGGTCTTACACATACAGAGGTTGATGAGGCTCTTAAGTTATTGACTCGAGTTAAACGCGAGTACGACTTAACGATAATAGTCGTTGAGCACATCATGCGAGCTATAATGTCGATATCTGAAAGAATCGTGGTACTGAACGAGGGGAGAAAGATTGCTGAGGGAACCCCCAAAGAAGTTTCTGAAAATGAGGAAGTATTGAAAGCATATATTGGGAGGAAGGCGATTTAAATGGCATTACTCGAAATAGATAAACTGAATACTGGATATGGGGAAGTGCAAGCACTTTGGGACGTATCACTCGATATTGAAGGGAAAGGGATTACTGCTCTTTTGGGTGCCAACGGTGCAGGAAAGACTACATTATTGAATGTCATAACGGGTCTGCAGAAAGCATGGTCCGGAGAGATACGATTTGCCGGAAAGAATCTTTTTGAGATTAAACCACATAACAGAGTGGATTTAGGAATCGCAATGGTGCCTGAAGGAAGGGGAATATTCTACGATATGTCAGTTTATGAGAACCTTCTAATGGGTGCTTACACAAAAAATGCTAGGGAAAAAACAAAAGACTCCTTAGATTGGGTATATTCGATCTTTCCAGTACTCAAAGAAAGACCAGAACAGATGGCAGGAACCCTAAGTGGTGGAGAACAACAAATGCTAGCTATCGCTAGAGCTCTAATGTCCAGACCAAAACTTCTCCTTTTAGATGAAGTCTCGACTGGTTTGGCACCTGCATTGGTACTTACGCTTATGGATATTTTAGTAAATGTTGCTGAAAAAGGCCTTCCGATGCTATTAGTAGAACAACATATAGAGATGGCATTGGAGGTATCGAGGATCGGATATGTTCTTGAAAATGGTAGAGTAGTAATTCAAGGTGAAAGCAAAGATCTTCGTACTGACAAGAAACTTAGGGAAGCATATATGGGGATTTAAGTAAAATTAAAGTTCAGAGCAATCTAGATAATACTCAAAATATTCTACAAAAACCTAATTAAATCGCTTATTTCATACTATTGTTTTTTATTATTTTTTCAATTTTTTACTATCAAAGTATGGGTTAATTTTAATGGATCCGATTCTTTTAGCAATTTTTAGTATGCTCTTCACCGGGGTCTCAGACTTTCTCTATAGAAGAGCTCGAATCGTGGGTGCCTCTCCAAAATTCTTTCTTCTCTTGCAGGCGATCTTTTTTAATACAACAAATTATTGCTATATAGCCTTCCAGGGAAGTCTTAAAGTATCTTTCTTAACGGTTTTTTTTGGGATCTGCTGTGGTTTTCTTGGTTACTTTTCAATTCTGCTTTTTTTAAAAAGCCTTGGGCATGGTTATGCTAGTATAAATGCTCCTATTTTCAGATTAAGTTTTATTATAACAGCCGTATTAGCAATTACCTTTCTTAATGAAATACTGACTTTTGGAAAATTCCTTGCAATCAGTTTAGCTGTTTTTAGCATAATCGCCTTATCAAAAGGTCTAAAAAATGGACATATATCATCTGGTATGATTCTCCCGCTTTTGTTAGCAACACTTCTTAATGGACTCGTGGGTTTTCTTTACAAGATTGCTATCTCGTCTGGTTCTACGCCAACGGGAATATTGGTGATCCAGGGTGCAGTATTCATAACTTGCTCTTTTATTATTGCCATTAGAAGTGGTACTGTGGTAAAATCTCGTAGTGTTATGATTCATGCTCCTGTTTGTGGTATTCTTCTTGGTTCGGCATTTCTTCTTCTACTTGAATCGCTAAAATACGGGGAAGTAAGCGTTAACTTCTCTATCGTCCAACTCAGTTTTGTACTTACTAGTGTTCTGGCAATATTTATCTTGCGTGAAAAATTCAGAATAATAAATTTTATTGGTATCATAGCGGCTATACTTTCAGTTATGTCTTTTGCCTACTTATAATTTATTAATCATAATATCTAGAAATTTATAAGCCAGTTATATGACCTAATGTTCAAAAGGTATTTAAATTGAGAGTGATTACTGACATAGCTCTTGAATATGATATTGATGAATTAGTTCGATTTTGCCACTTAGATCGTATTAGTGATAAAATCAATAATATGAAAAGTATTGTTGTTGAGGGCTACAAACTCTTGGATCCAAAAGCGATGTATAAAGCGTCTAGAATTTAAGTCAAAGAGGATCATGTGATCTTAGAAGGGGGAAAAATCTTATCGAGTAAATTACTTGCAGAGAAATTCAAATGCACACATGAAGTAGCTGTATATATAGTGACAATAGGGTCCGATTTAGAGAAAAGAGTTGCTGAGTTGGGAGTAAGGGATTTATACAGATCTTTCATACTTGACAATATTGGGACATATGCTCTACGTCAAGTTTTTGAATATATGAGAAAGGATTTCGGACCAAACAATTCAGAAAGAATATCAAAAATTAGTCCTGGCGTTTCAACTTATTGGGGTATAGAACAACAGAAAATTATTTTCGATTTCCTAGGTAAAGAGAAAGTAAGAGAATCAGTTGGAGTTATATTAAATGAACATTATGTTATGGTCCCCAAGAAATCAGTATCCGGCGTAATGGGTGATACGATCAATCTATTTCATGAATGCCAGATATGTGAAAAAAATTGCGAATATAGAAAAGCTCCTTTTTCAGGTAAATAGAAAAAGGATTAAGCCTTCTTAGCTAATAGGATAACCCTAATAATATCATCGGGTTTAGCCCCAATTAGAACATATTCTTCACTAAAAAAATTTCTAATAATATCCTTAAGCGTTTTCAAATCAATTTTTGTACCAGTCAATCTTCTTTCCAGTTCCTCTATTCCATCCTCTGGATGTAAAAAAAAATCCCCTGAGATCATTATGTCTGATATCTTATCTTCTCTTTTTGAAAATTTAACTCGAATTAATTTTCCACCTGGAATTTTTAATTCAGCTGAATACATGAAAATTAATTCACCGCTTAAAGTTCCAACTTTTTTTAAGATATTTCTCTTTTTTCAATTTTAGTGCTAGTTTTTGTTCTTCAGAAGTTAATTTGCCCTCATCTAGAGTTATTCCAAGCGTTTCTTCAAATCCCATTTTCAAAGCTTGAAATACCTCCTCGAATGAAACACTAGATCTGAGCAACTTTTTCAAATTCGTTACTCTCTCTTCTGCCTTTTTTATCATTTTATCGCTGATTTTTTCATTTGAGATTTTAAGAACTTTAAACATTTTAGAAATATTCGAATCAACGAGTATGGTGCCATGTTGAAGAAAAGAGTCAAACCTTCTGGTTTGGGCATTTCCCGATATTTTTTTTCCATCTACAACTATGTCATTTATTGGTCTGAATTCGGCTGTAATGCTAAATTTTTTTAATCCTAAGATCAACCCACTACAAATTATTTCGTAGGACTTCATTATATCTTGAGTTATGAATGGATTGTCAAGATCTATAATAGTACTATATGTTAATTCTCCATCAGTATCGTGATAAACAGCCCCTCCGCCAGTATTTCTTCTAACCACATCTATTTTCAATTTGTTACACAAATCTAAATTTACTTCTTCAGTTATGCTCTGGAAGTATCCTATAGAAACCGCAGAGGGCCTCCATCTATAAAATCTAATTGTATTTGGCACTCTTTTTTTTGAAATAAATTTCGCTATAGCTTCATCTATAGCCATATTCATGTAAGCGTCATTAATATTTATGCCAATTAAGCGCCATCTATTATTGTTAGGTTCCAGTTTATTTCCGATCATATTTTAAGTTAACAATGTCCAAGCAGAAAAAATTTTGTATTATCGAGTCAAGGAAAGGAATCTAACCCAATATTTTCTTAGGTCTTGATTTGAAGACTAGTTAATAAGCTATTCATATCGACAACAGTTTCGACACAACCATCTTTTAGTAAAGCTAATCCTTGAGGCACTACACCGAATTTCTCAAAAATAAAACTTCCTAAGACCAACTCTTTTACGCATGCGATTCCCAGACATGCTTTAGGTCTTTCTAATGTAAGAATTTTTTTAACCATGCTTCCGCCCGAGACAATATATGCTTTTTTATAACCAATTTTGTTAGAACGTTCGATGATTTTTTTAATTTCGCAATTTCCGCATTTTTCGCACTCATATCCTAATTCAGTCAGTTGTGCATGACAATCTTTTGGCCTTAAACACTGTGGTAAAATTAAAATCCGATCTGAAAAAGGCACATTAGCGAATTTCTTTCTATACAGGTTATTTTTTGTCTCAACATATAAATTCAATAATTGATTCTCATCTATTCCTGCTTTCACAGCCAATCTTTCAATTTTTTCTAGGGCAATTTCACTTACTCTTAATTTTGCTAGCTTTTTAATAATTCCCATCGAAGGAGAATTTTCAACATTTTTCATTAGAAAAATCTCTTCTAACTGTATAATTTGAATAAATTGTTAGAAATCTTAATTGACATTCTGTCTAATAAAAATATGCCCGAAACAAATTATATAAAATAAATCTGAATTGAAAAATATATAAATTTGAAAATTAAAAACATTCTATGCCGATGAAGAAAGTCACATGAATGAAATCTGATGAAATGATCCTGGGGTATCTGAGGCCATCAGAAATAATTTAATGGATCCTTTTTTGTGCGTAATCATTATACAATCATACATTTATTTGATAAATAAGAGATCTTTACAATTGAAGTGAACAATGTTGGAAGACGAGGTTGTCAAGAAGCTTGCAGAAGTTAAAACCTACTATGAAAAACGTGCAAATGAGATGGAAAATGAAGTCTCAATACTTAGGTCTCTATTAGAAATTATTGATAAAATTTTGGCTGAAAAAAGCTTTAAAAAAATAGATATATCGAAAACAAAATCTCTCTCAGAAACCTCAGAATATAAGGAAACCATTTCAATTAAAGCGACTGATGGAATTAGTCTTGCAAATATCTATGTCGGCGAAGGCCAAATTAAATTAATTCCAAACATTGAAATAAATTTTGATGTAAATTCCCCCCCTTTCAAAGCATTCCTAATTACCAGAATTTTTGATAAAATGCGGGAAAAGGATATTGAATCAGCAAAAAAAGGCGACATCAGCGTTGATGAGATTTTCTCATACAGAGTTGAACAAAAGGATAATTTTCTCAAAGAAATAGTCATTGAAAATTATGGTGATGAACGAAGGTTATATGAGTTAAGGAATGCTATTCGTTGGACTCTTAGAAGAATCTATGAAAAAATGGCTAGTCCTGGGGATCAATCCTGAATAATTTGAAGAGCTGTGGAAAAGTGTCTATAATATAATCGGCTCCGCTTTTTTGAAGTTGGTCATAACTAGACATTCCAGACGTAATCCCCACAGTCTTAGCTTTGATAAATTTTCCACAATGAATATCGAAGACACTATCCCCGATCACTAAGGCTTTTTCTGGCTCGATGTTTATCTCTTTTAAGGATTCTAAAAGAAGATTTGGATGCTGTTTGAAATTGAACATCATATCTCGGTTGAATATATGCGCAAAATAATCTTGGATCTTAAATCTCTTAATAATGTAATTTACTGATTCCTCTCCATTAACTGTAAGAAGTAGTATCTCTTTTTTAAGATTCCTGATTTTTTTTAGTGAAGATAAAACTCCTGGAAAAAGATTTGTTTTTTTTGCTGCATCCAATTCATATTTATTTGCAATTTTCACTAATTTATCAGTAATTTCTTTAATAATCGTTTCATGTTCTTTATTTCTTAGAATTTCTAATGATTTTTCATATAATTGAGAGATTGTGTCTGTATTAGAAAAGAAATCTCTTGGAAAAGGATAAATCTCCATCAGCATAACAATTGATTCCCTTCTTGCCTTTTCGTACTCAATCTTTAGCTCAACTAAAGTTCCGTCTAAATCCGTTATGATCGTTGATATGGAATCAAAATCCAGCATATAGGACTCCCTTTCAGTATATACTGGGTAGTTTTTATAGTTTTGTAAAGATATAATAAAAAATATAACCAACTTTCAAAACGGCGGAATTACAAAACATATCGCTGGTATCGATAATAGAATAAAATAGGATATTTTTCTTGAAGTTGATAAAGGAGTTACATCATCCAAAGGCTCAGCGCCCATGAATGAACGTCGACTAAACATCATGAAGAAAAGGATAAATAAAGCAAAGAACCAGTACCCAGAAAAGGCTAATATCCCTAGACCTAAAATACTGGCCATTCTATGGCCTTTTGGCCCCAGAACAGCTCTTGCTACATGGCCCCCATCAAGCTGCCAAACAGGCATTGTATTCAAAAAAGTAAGTAAGGCCCCGACCCATGCTGCCAGAAACGTTTGCGCAAGAATTAGAGTAGCTCCTTGTGGAACATGCATGATGTTAAAAGATTCAATTATTTGAAAAATTGCCATGAACAATAAGGGGGATGAAGGCCAAGAAACTGGACTGACCATGCCTTCCAACTCTGCTAATTGAACTTCAGGGACTATTTTGCCAGTTAGGATGCTAAAAACACACACAATAATAGTTACAGTTAATCCAGCAATAGGCCCACTGATACCCAAATCAAAAAGTTGATTTCTATTTATAGGGGGTTTCTTCAATGATATTACTGCTCCAAAGGTTCCAAAAGGTGGAGGCCCAGGAATAAAATATGGCAGTGTAGCCCTTATCTTATGAAAACTACAAGCAAGTTTGTGTCCCATTTCATGCAATCCTATGATGCTTATCAAGCATATTGAGAAAATCGCAGCTTGGCCAAAGGGATTGGCTCTGGGCATAAGTATACTGCTCCAAAGCTCATTAGTGGTCCACAGAAAATAACCAGCAATGAAGATTGTAATTAGAGTAACAAAGAAGAGTAGTATGTTTCTTGTTCTTTTAATTCTTTTAGTAGGAGGCGCTTCACGGAATCTTAGAATTAAATTGTTATTTTCCATTCTTAATATTGGCATTAAGCCGTACTCATAAACTCTAAAAACTAATTTTTCAAATTTCTCTTTTAGATTCTCAGGAAATATTATGAATGTGGGGGTTCCATTAATGTCTATGTATGCATCAACAATCCTTAATTTAGAGGAGACCAAATCTCTCAATTCTGAAAAGGAGATTGGGGGATTTGATCCCTTTTTATTTAATATAGAATTATCAGAACTCAATAAGAGCTTCCACCGAGAATTGCAACAATCATGTCATTGGGATCATTTAAATTTTTATTAATTTAGGATAAAATCCTTAGTAGGCATTTATAAGTGTGTTAGGTTTTTAGTTTTTATTCTAAAAGGTGTTGGAATGAAAAAAGTGCTGGGTTCTCTCATATTGGCGATGGGTTTAATCTTTCTATCAATAGGATTATACTTTTCACAATTAGATGAGATAAGGAATCTACTCGAAAGAGGCATTCTATATTAGAAGAGGAAACTTATAAAATGAGTAAAGAAAAGAGGATAAAAAACCTTTATTCTATATTTCGAACGATTATTCAATTAGGATTCTTCTTTCTCTTCTACATGCTCGCTTTCAACTACATCACTCCTTATATAAAAACTTCAATCATTCCTATTACGGTCCCAGTTCTGATTAGTTTAAGATCCAATCTAAGTAGTATGGCAGGCTCCTTGACATTTATTCAATATATGCTCAGTTTACCCCTGTTTCCATGGATACCATTGGCTTCGATTTTAATAATCGGAGTTATTATTGGTAGACTTCTTTGTGGATGGGCATGTCCATTTGGTTTTATACAAGATTTACTTTCCAGATTAAGTAAGGAAAAAATAAGGATTAGTCAACAAAATCATAATAAATATATTAAAATTAAATTTGTTTTTCTTGGTATAACACTCTTTGTTAGCTTCATTTTAGCACTGTCACTTCATTTAGATGCAAATAATGAACTTAAAAGAGCACTTGGTCCCTTCGCAGAAGGAATTTTTTACACAATTTCTCCAAACGAGACTTTCTTTGGAGATTTACCTGGGCTCTTAGCTCAAGCGTCAACAGGTTCTTTGAACTTGAACATCTCTAATTATCTACTTTACTTCAATCTGATATTTCTAATTTTTACTCTAATTGGTGCGTTTAAAATACCTCGATTTTGGTGTAAATATCTTTGTCCATTAGGAGGTTTCTTAGGGATCATTGCAAAATGTTCATTGCTGGGGATTAGAAGAGATTTAACGAAATGTGATAGATGCATGAAATGTGTGAAAGTTTGTCCTATGCAAATAAAAATATTAGAATTGCCTTGGGAAAAATTCACTGATACAGAATGTACGCTATGCGTTGAATGTATAGAAGAGTGTCCAAATGATGCGTTAAAATTAAAAATATAAAAAACAATTAAATTATTCTCATTAAGAGAAATGCTAAAATATATTAAAAATGCCGGGGTGGCCGAACGGCTCAGGCGACGGGCTGCAGATAGTATAATCATTAATTCTTGGTTTACTGACTGAAACCCGTAGTATGTGGGTTCAACTCCCACCCCCGGCTCATCCTAACTAACCTGTCGACCTTCTAAGTATTTCAATTAATCCAATATGGATTTAGATTATTTGATACAATTGTTTCTTTTTATTATGTTGAAAATTTTAATTTTGGGCCCGTAGTCTAGCTCGGATTATGACGCTGGCCTTCGAAGCCGGAGATCCGGGGTTCAAATCCCCGCGGGCCCGCCACAATATTACCGCTAGAAATGGGCTCAAGAAATTATCATGAATTATCTACTAAAGGAGAAGGAGAGGGCACTTAACAAGGAGATTGAACCCAGTACTGTCGTAAATGTTAAGAAACCG
>JAOZGV010000134.1 GCA_026015225.1 Candidatus Bathyarchaeota archaeon | reverse complement strand
TAATTCATGGGCTCCTTCATTCACACTTATTTTTTTATGCAATTGTACCATTCCCTAATCTAAATCTCGATCAATTCTTCAAACCAATTTAACTGTGGATTATTTTCGATTTTTACATACAGCCTTCCATTACCATCCTCATTATTGTCGCCATGGAATAGATAGAAGGGGCCCTCAATTTTTTCTTTGCCCACCCGAGTGCTTCCTCTTTTACTCTCTATATTAAAACTAGGAAGAATATCTGGAATTCTACCATCTAATATTATTTTACCACCTTGCATTTGAGCGCCGGCTCTGCCAAGGCAGTTTTCTTTAATATATATAGTGCCTTTTTTCATATGTACTCCTGGGCATAATCCAACATTCCCTAGAATTTGTATGGTACCCCCTCTCATCCAACATCCTACTTCATTCCCCGCTTTTCCTTGAACAATGATCGATCCCCCCCTCCTTCCATCACTTCCTCCGCGATAAGCAGAGCCTACCACGTCTCCTGCGTTTCCTTTAACCTCGATTATTCCCCCCCTCATATTTGAGCCAAGCCAGGAACCAACATTTCCTTGTACAGAAATGATTCCATTTTTCATATCATTGCCAAGGTGCATACCAGCATTTCCGATTATCTGAATGCTCCCACCATCCATTTTTTTGCCGATTTTCTTTACTTTTGATACATCACCGATAATCCTTATCCTAATTTTCTCAGCGTCATCTCCTGGTTCGCCTTTCACTTCAAAAATTTTTTCGATCTTATTTTTCCTATTGCCCTCCCAAACCTCAAGATTACAAATATCTCTGTTGCTCTTTCCCACAAAGAACGAAGGGCTTATTTCAGGAGCGTCTATTGGAACTTTTAAAGCTCTTTTTACTTTTAATTGGACCAAACTCATGTGGAGACCTCTGAATTTGCCTCGATCATTTGAGGATTGGTTATATAATCCTCTCTTATCATATAATTCCCCAGTTCGATTGTGTAATAATCGTTGAATTTGTTTTCAATGTTAGTTAGCATGCTATTTTTGACATCATCCGGAACTATACTCTTAATCCAGTAAGTTTTACCATAGTTAGAGTTTTTTATTTCTCCATTTTCTGAAACGATACTTCCTCCTTTTATTGTCCAAGATGTGTTCTTAAGAGACTTCCTTAACTCAATGTAATCCCTTTCTGGATAGCTTTTTGATGGATCAAAATCATATATCGCAACATCAGCATCAGCTCCTAATCCTAAATGACCCTTATCATTAAGCTTTAATGATTTCGCTGTAGCAGCTCTTGTGATGATGGCTAACTCATATAATGTATACTCCCTGTCTATAGCGGGTAAATCTAGTCGTCTCTTAGCATCTTTATTTATCTTCGACATTCTTTTCTCTCTTGCTTTTTTACTAACCAGCCATGAGATGACTTTTGGATACTTTACGAATGGAGCCCCATTTGGATGATCTGTAGTCATGAAAATTCGCCAAGGATCATTTACAAGCAATGCGAGTTCCAATCCTATACCCCATTGAATGGCGTTGACGTAATTGCTTTTCTTATATCTGAATGGCACTATTCCTGCTCCAGTCTCAGCTTCAACATCGCAGTTAACCCATTTATTGTTTGAGAGCTGGTGCAGAAGGAATTGAAATGGGCCATCCGCAGTCATCGTTGTTGTATCTCCAAAATCGATTTGCCCCATATCCAAAGTAACGTGGTTGTTTTTATTCACATAATCTGCGATTTCTGGAGCGCCGGAACTCATGTTAAGCCAAGAACTCCCCTTAAATCCAGTAAATTGCGTATGCGTTATATGGATTAGAGGTTCAACTTCAGATGTCGATAAATTCCGAACAGAGTCCATCGTTTCTAAAGTTGTTTGGTAATTTCCGGGATTGCCCAAATTAACAGTGTGAACATGAATTGGATGTGGGAGATTTAGCATTTTATTGACTTTACATAATCCAACAATTATCTCTCTAGGTGTAACATCAAAATCAGGGACTTCATCATCTAAGCGAGTAATATATCTCCCCCATCCCCAGGCCTCAACCCCCCCTGGATCAACAATTTTAATTGCATACCCTCTAGTTGCTTCAAGCATCCAAGAAACGTATGCAGCACATTCCTCCAACTAATTCTCTTTGATATATTCCATTACAAACCAATTATTGCCGAATAGTGGAAAATGTGCTTTATCAACTAGTGGAACATTGTTCAGCTCCTCTATAGTATGTCTTGCTTTTAATGGAGGAGTTGCCGGCTCAATTACTGTAGTATAGCCCATTTTCGAATAGCGATATCCAGTAGTAAATGTAGATGGAATTGAATACCCCACACCCGATCTACATATTTTTGTTCTACATTCAGCATCCTTTACGTGATCCTCAGGTCTTAAAATCCTACCGGCATTTACCTTAGATCCGGCTATATGGGAATGGATATCTACGCCCCCGGGAAAAACCATTTTTCCAGAGGCATTCAAAGCTTTAGCTTTTTTTGAAACGCTTTCAACTATCTTACCATTCTTTATAGAGATATCCATTCTTTCTCCGTCAATTTCATTTGTCGGATCATAAACTATGCCATTTTTTATCAAGATCTCAGAATTCAAAGCATTCACCCCTTCATCCGCTTTACTTGTTTCAATATGGCATTCAAAATTTCTACATCTGTCCGTATATCTTTTGGAGGATTTACAACTTTTTTTGCATCTAGGACGACACCATCCATTCGATATACACTTCCCCCAGTTTCTAGGCCAACATGAGCTGAAGGGATCACAACATCTGAGCACAGTGTAGTTGGTGTTTGGTGAGGATCGATTGATATTAGTGGATTCTTAACCATGTTTCTTGCTGCTTGAGTTGGAAAGTTAGATATTGGATCTGAAGCTACTACAAGCGACGCATCACACTCATCCCTCAAAAGGATATCAACAGCTGAGGTTTCTCCAGGGTTATATTCTGGGTATCCCTTACTCAAATCCACTGCGTAAGGGAAACCTGTCTGCCAAGCGGTGACATGATTGGCTCCAGTTACATTGAAGTGACCTCTCATCGGCATTATTAGGAATTTTGTCCTTTTATTCAATTCACGGACAAGTGATAGAGCCATATCTATGTTTCTATGCTTGCCAACGCTCATAGTCAAACCTAAACCGAAAAATATGATACCAAAATCACAATTTACCATCATATCTGCTATTTCTTCTATCCTCTCAACAGGAACTCCCGAAACTTCTCTATGTTCAAACTCATTATCTTTAACCGCACTTGTTAAGGCTGAAAGGAGTTCATAGTCCTCTCCTTGCTTTATTATCAAGAAATGATCTGCAATTTTCGCGGTATCTGTTTTTCTCACATCAACAACAATAACTTTTCTATCTTTTCTTCCTTTTCTATACTTGCCCTTGCTCATTGCTGAGTATCGCACCATGTGCAATGGATGAGCATGAACCGGATTACTTCCCCAATAGATTATCAAATCTGCTCTATTTCTAATTTGACCTAGGGTGCATGTGGATTCACCTACATCCTGAATTCCTAATATTCCAGGACCATGACAAGTTCCAGTTGTATTATCCATTACTCCGCCTAGATAGTCCGCTAATTCAACCCCTATTTCGGTAGCCTCGCAACTTGTTAGGCTCCATCCGTACAAAATTGGATATTTGGCTTTTGATAGAATTGAGGCTGACCTATCAATTGCATCATTGAAAGATGCTTCAGATAGTTTATTTCTATTTCTAATCATCGGATAGAGATTTCTTTCTTTATTAAAATTCATAAATTTGCTTAGGGACATCGCACAGTTTTTCTTAACTTTGGTTATATCATTACCTTTGACTTCCACTTCTAGGTTATCGCAACAGCAGCCACAGACTGTGCAAATTACGTTACTATGGTTTTTAACACTCATCTTTACTCATTTTCTTAGAAGAATTTTTACTATCTCTTCGATTGTTAACACTTTTTCGTTTTGAGCAGGTTCGATAGTTGCTTCTATTCCTTTATAGCTAGGCATTCCAGTACCATGTGTTTCAGGATTTATTACAAATTCTGCCCAAGGGCCATAAGGCATAAAAGCCACACCACTCTCTAAAAGTTGTTTAGCCTCTATTGCCTTGACAATGACATCCCCAAAATTTGTTACTATCTTAACATTCTGACCTGGCGATATACCAACTTTTTTTAGGTCATCAGGGTTAAATTCACAAACTGCTACGGTGTTAAGATATTCTTCTGATAATTTGCCAAGTTCTTTTGTTCTTCCTTGAGCTAGACTTCTGCCGGTTATCAAATTTACTTTGATTGATTTAGACATCGTGGCGCCTTCTGGCTGGATTACTTTCTGCTATCTTGGTTTTTCTATCAATTTTCTTTTCTGAAGCGGTTTTCCATCGCTTGAATGAGGCGATCTAAATATTGAATCATTTCCTTTTTCTAACTCTCTTGCCTCATCAGCTAGTTTTACTGCGATTCTTAGCATTTCATGTGCTGAAGCTACAGTATTGGTGTATTGTTTCCAATCTTTTTGTATAAAACAACCCTCAACATTGAG
>JAOZGV010000038.1 GCA_026015225.1 Candidatus Bathyarchaeota archaeon | reverse complement strand
TAATTTATCCGCAATTTCAATATTATATGCTTGACGTGCAACTTCTATAGGATTTATTTTTAGAGTTAAAATTATTGGAGAATCCATCATACCTCCTATTCTCTTTGGAATGAAGGTTTTCGAGAAATTCAGAAGAACATCAAGTGCTAAACATAAAGCGTCCTCATCCCCATCACAATCTCTCCTTTTAGCAGCTTGCCAGAAAGGGTGGGCCAAGCATATTTTATTTTTTGTAAATCCTATTATTCTTCCGATAACCCCTACAGACGTGTGAGGAGATATGCCCACAACAATTTGACCTATCATATCTTCTTTAGATTTAGCTTTATAGAAGGAGGGCAATCCATAAAGTCTAATCAAAAGGTCATCAATAAAATTAGATATTTTTACAAAATATTTCGCACATTCTTCCGGAATTACTATATCTTGAATTTTCAATTCACATAATTGTGATGTGTTTTCGATTGGCTGATCATTTATATCAAAAAAATATTTTAATTCATACAACTTCTCCAATGAAAGACCTATTTCTATCGGTCTAAAGTGCGTTAGAGGAGTGTTGGTTGTATCAAATCTCACAGTGCCGTCTTTGAAAACAGAGAGGTCATGTTTTGCTCTAAGTATTCCCTTTTCGAGTATTTCAGGTTTTTTTGTATCACTAGTTAATCCTTTTACTCCTTTAATGATATCGGGTAAACTCTCAATACTAAGTTTTTTTTGTGCAGAATCTAGAATTTCCGTTATGATGATGCTCTGTTTATCATATGCTTTGTTATTTGATTTGCAATTGTGACATATTTCTTGCTCAAATGTTTTTCCACATTTGGGACAGATATACTCAATAAAAGTTTCATTATAACAATCGGGGCATATATCAGAAAATACAATTGTTTTACAAGTAGGACATCGTCTTCTTTCCAAGTCAACATAGACTGTTTTGTTCTTCTTTGCTGCCTCTAAGATATTTCTCCTAGAGCCTCCAGCTAAACCAATTGGAAATAAACTATGGACAGAGGGTCGCATTTCTCTCTTTTTTGCTTTTTCTGGTCTTCCCATTCGGGCTCCTATGAATGTTGGTGCCTTATCAATTATCCTCATACCAGAAAGTTTGTAGATTGTCTCTATTGTTGAGTTCTCTTTAATCAATTGTTTATCTCTTTCTTTAAGGGCAAGACAGTGATATAGTACATACGTGTAATCTTCATTGATGTTAATAATTCCATTATGAAATTTATGTGGTAAACATATTTTTTCCATTATGGATTTAATTTTTCGTTCTCCTGTAACCGAAAGACTAAGAGGATTTCCATCTTCCCATATTATTTTTATTGATAAAAGTTTCTCTCTTAAAATAGAGAGTTCATTAAAATCAATATTATTCCAAAACAGATTGTATCTAGGATGTAATGGTATTTCCATTGATTTGGATAGCGAAATCGTCTCTTTAGCACCAGGGATACATGTATGCGAATTTGAAATAAGATCTGTTAATCTTTTTTCGTTGCTCTCTATTTTTAATCTATCCTTTAATTTTAATGTCTTTCTAAGAAGTTCACTCCACCATTCCTCAACAAAACCAGAGGGGAGTAATGGTTTATTATTTTCTAAAAATTCCCCAAAACCAATTAAAAGGTCTCCTATAAATAGTATCGATTCTATTGAGTTTTCTATTTCCTTTGCAATTTCTAAATTGTCGACTCTTATTACAGAACCGTCTTTTAACTTTACAACTGGTGGTTCGATGTAATCTACAGGAAGAACGGTTCCAGCTTTTCCAGGAGTTTCAATTCTTAACTGAGTTCCTGATGCGATGAAGTTACTCAATATTTTCATAGTTACAGGATTTATTCCTATAGAAGCAAGTCCAGTATTTCTACTTCTTCCATACCTTAATCTAAATCCCCCTTTTGCATTTGGGAAAGAAAAAATTGGTCTGCCTGCAATAACATCCTCTAAATACATTTGTTTTTGGGATGCTTTAACATCTGTTTCTTGTATTTTTATATCATTTAGCCAGCTCCAGCCTTGAATGCCTAATTTATCTACAATTTTTATGACCTTCTTTGTTCTGCCTACTAATCCATCGTTAACAACTCTTAAAGCTCCACCTCTTAAGCAATTTGTCTCAACTCTAAATACATCTCTAAAGGATGTCATCTCAACCGGATCAGTTTGAACGCCATTCACTTCCACAGGTAACTTCATGATTGTATTGAATAACTCATTATCTGGAATCCTGAATTGAAATCGAGCAACTTCTCTTTCATATAGTCTCAATTCTTCAACAAATCTTTGAGCTTCTTCTTTGGTTGCTTTGTATCTGCCTAAACCTAAGAGTTTTTGAACAAAGTCTGTGATGATTAAAGTTAAACCCATATCTGTACCGCCAGCTGATCGTATTGGACCAGCATAATATATTGCTAAATATCTTGTTTTATCGAGGTTTGTTTTAATCCTAACACTAGAAATTCCTTGAATTGGGGCGACAGTAACTCCTTCATCCAATATAGCTAATGCCGTTCTAATAGCTTGTTCAGCTGCATTTTCACCTTTGGAACCAAAGGTTCCATAGATTATTTCTTCTGCTATTTTGAAAGCTATCTCCTCTCTGGGCATTATTTTACTAAGTTCCCTAATTCTTTTTGCGATTCCTTCAGGGCCAACTGATTTTTCTACACGTTCAGCTAAATCTACTGCTAACATAGACTCAGGTATTTTTGATGCCTCGTTACCTTTAGAACGAGCAGCCTTAGCTATATTATAAATTTCTAAAAATTTTTTCTCTAATATAGAATAATATTCTTCAGAGTAGTTTGTCAAATATTCAACAGCTCTATATACATTTCTACTAAAATTTTGATTTCAGAGGCTTAAATTTTAATCTATTAAATGAACTACTATTTCAATAAAACATATAAAAGAAATAAGTGAAAAAAGTTAGAAGAATTACTAGCACGCGTTTAAGCTACTCCTGCATGTTTTTTGAGTTTTTTATAAAGACTTTCAAAAATAGCATCTCTATTTAAAGAAGTAACGACTCTATGTAAAGGGCGAGCTTTGTCTTCCATATCCCAGATGACATTATCCATAAGCCTTGGTGTAGGAAGAAGGGTGGTTTTCCCCAAGCTGGAATCTTCCATGAAAGCCACTGTGGAAAGATCCCATATACAACTTCGCCCCTCTCTCTTCACCCTAGGGTATTCGTCGAATGTCTTACCTAAGTAAGCTCCTATTGCCCCATAAGGACGTATGTTAGTGTTAAGCTCCTCTTTGTTGAGTAACATGGTACTTACTACATCAAAACATGGGAAACGGATTAGGGGAATACATAAGTCGAAGACCGCCTGGGATGCCTTAAAGTCACCTGAAAGGTTGTATTCAGGTAGGGTCTTCCAGTTGTATGTATTTCCCCCAAGCCAAACAAGTGTAATCTTCTCTATAATCTTAGGCTCAAGAAGAACGGCCGAGACTATGTTAGTAATTGCACCTATAGCGACGACGTATAGCATTTCGTCATCTGTATCCATAGCGCTCGCACGCTGTATCAGGTCATCCGTCGCCTCACACCGAGGGGGACTATCCAGATCTTCAAGCAAACCGGCTACCCCTTTTAAGACCGGGACTTCCCCAGAAACACCCAGTTTATCCTGTATCGTTAGTATTTCCTCATAACTATGCTCCATCCCTTCGGAGGGAGGTGGAGCAGGATCGTGGGAAAATTGAGTGGCATAGAGGGCTTCTACTTGAAGTTTTTCGCTTAAAAGAGCGAACGTTATGGCAAACTGGTCGTCGATTTCATTTTTTGCATCCGTATCGAGTATAATCCTAATCTTTTTCCCTTTAGGAATTGCAATCCTCTCAGCTCGGCCTTGAGGGGATAATTGTGGAAAAATATTAAAATTTACAGGCACTTTAATGCCCTCCTTCACTATCTGTGTAGATAAATCATTTAAGGTTAAATTTACTACGCATGCGCTAATAAATTGTCTTTTAGCATAAACACTGGTTTGGAGTTTTGTTATTTTGTTTCTAATTACCCCAAATTCAAAGCGATAAATAACATCGGAATGAACCAATATGCTAATATAAAGTATATTAGGAGTAATAGGAATGTTATAATCAAATTTTTTACCCAATCCCGACTCCAGTAAATCCCAAGTGGAATACCTATTAAGAATCCAATCACATGAGAAATGTATGCGATGTTGCTAAAAATTCCATAGTATACTTGAAACAGATTAAATATAAAATATAGAATAGCCACTAACCCCACAGGCAAGAATAGAAAAAGAACTGACGTTTTTAAAGGCTTAACTAGCATCGATACAGCAGCCAAAGAAAATATAGCTGCAGAAGCTCCTATCATTGGAATGTCTGGGGGATAAAAAAAAGTACTTGCTAGGAATGCAAAAATACCTCCAATAAAAAAAGTTGCCAACATTCTTTTTGTGCCAATAAATGATTCAAGAGTGTTTCCAAAAACATAAAGAAAAATGATGTTTCCCAACAAATGTATTAAATCGCCGTGAATAAACAAAGCTGTAATAACTGTCCAAAATCTAACATAAATGATGTTGGATGTACTAAAAGCAAAAAACTCAACTGATTTCGATCCCATAGCCCAAGAGAAAAAACTCGCAACGAGGCAAATGAGTATAAGACTGTTTGTACTTTTCATCTGTCTTCCCTGATATATTTATAAAAAATAAACAAAATTATTCCCAATAATGCGATCAAGCTTATCACAGTAGAAAATAAAAAGAATAAAGATCTTGACAATATAGCAATGAATAATAGCAGAACAATAATAATTACATATAGTCTTAATCTGTGTGTTTTTTGTGCTTTTTTAGATTTTGAGAATTCTGGTAGTATTATAATTACAACTACAATTAAAATTAGGACAATTTCCCAAAAACCTACGAACATTTTTTTACAACTTTTTTGTTATCTGTGAATTAAAAAATTCCGCTACAAGTTCTACACTAACGTTTTTTTCTTAAATGTGAGAAAATGGATATTTAATAAAACAACATTAGGTGCTGACTTTCTCTTAAGTTTCTTCTGTAGAAGAATGAAATTTGTCAGTAAATTTGCAATATATATCAATCTTTTTTTCTGAAGGTAGAAAGTTCATTTCATCTTTTAATTCACATACTCCACACTGAATTATTGCACGTTTGCTACCTTTAAGCACGGTTACCCTAATCGCTTCTGCCCCACAGTTTGGACAGCTGAATACCGTA
>JAOZGV010000037.1 GCA_026015225.1 Candidatus Bathyarchaeota archaeon | reverse complement strand
ATCATCAATTTTCATTTTGGCGATCCATCCTGAATTATAAGGATCGATCCCTAGTAGAATTGGTTCGTCCTTCATTTTTTGATTGACTTCCAAAACCTTCCCGGTAAGAGGAGAGAATATATCTATTGTTGCTTTAACTGTCTCTATTGTTGCAATGGTTTCATTTAATTTAATATATTTTCCAACTTTGGGAAGTTCGATAGATAATATTCCTCTCATACAATCCTGAGCGTAATAAGTGATGCCAATAAGTAAAATTCTTGTATCCAAAATTTTTATCCATGTATGATTTGGCGCATAATGCAGATTCTTTGGAATTGAATTTTTTTTAGAGGGCAATATCAAATACAATCCATTAACTTCATATAGATATTAAAATCGATTAGCGCGCGCTATAATCCTCCTGTGACTATTCCATATAATGTTCCGAAAATTACACTGCCCATCCACGCTATCAAAGCGTATGTTAAAACAGACTTCCATCGAATAATCTTTGAGGCGGCCATCATATTTGGAATGTCATAAGGCTGTCCCATGAGCCAGGATAGCAATGCTGCTTGGGACATACCAAGATCCAACAGCCCCTTTCCTAAAACTATCTCAACAAGAGTGGGTGTATAAAGAGGACCACCGATAACGGATGCTATTAGAATTCCTCTAAAGCCTGTAAGATAGTTACCTACGATATCCTCTGGCAGAAAACGCATTGCATAACCGACAGCTATCAAACCTACAAAAAAGAAAGGGAGTATTTGTTTTGCTAGATACCATGAAAATTTCAAAGCGTTAATTAGTTTTTCATCAAGAGGAATTTTGACGATAGCTATAGATGAACGCTGGACATTAGTTACCTTATGTTGATTTTCAATCTCTTTTCCCCATGGAGTATTTGCAATAACAAATCCTGCTACCATTGCTGTAGCCAAAGATACAAATATTCTGACTATTGCTATCTGCCAAGATATGATCTCTCCAGTTAAAAGAATCGTAAGTATATTTGCAGCAGGTGCCATGAGTAGAAAAGCTATAGCGGGTCCTATTCCCGCACCTGCATAAAGAATTCCAGAAAAAAGAGGGATCATAGTGCAAGAGCATACAGTAAAGAAAGGCGCTACGCCAGCTGCTAGCGCATATCCAGTTGCTTTGTTACTTCCCATATACTTTGTAATTATATCCTTAGGAATGAATTCATAGACTATGCCTGCAGCAACAAATGCAAAAAGTAAGCATATCCATCCATGACTCATATAATCCCAAATATATGCTATGGGAACATACCAGAGTGGCAGATCTCGAAAGCTTGCAGGTTTCATAGTAGGGGCAAGCGTATAGGCCATAATTCTTGAGTAGACTAGAGCTAAAAAGATCGCTAATACAAAGCTTAATAAAATAATTGTTTTAATCTTTTGGATTTTATCATATTTCAAATTTTTTTATCGCCAGCAGCAATTGTTTCCTTTATTATTTTTACTATCTCATCAGGATTTGGAATCCTGCCTGCAACTCTTACTTGATTGTTTACTGCAATTGCGGGAGAAAGAATGACGCCATACTGTGATATTACATCTTTGGATGCAATATTCAACTTTTTGACATCGATTTCTACTCCATCTTTCCTAAGCATTTCAGCAGCTTGCAAAGCATTTTTCTGCGCAGCAGCACATCTAGCACAAGGAGGCTCAACGCCGATTACTTCAATTAAAATCATAATCATCACCCTATCAATTTTTTTCCTATAAACCCACTTTTTTTAACATCTCTTCATATTCTTGGTTTAACTCGTGTTCTCGTTCTTCAATCAATCTCTCAAGATATTTATAATAATCATTGGAATCCATAAGCAATTTAATTTCCTTATCGAGATCAGATGGTTTTATTGAAGCTATCCAACCGTCTTTGTAAGGGCTATCTCCAATCAACTCAGGACTTTCACACAACTTTTCATTAACTTCTATTACATCTCCAGAGACGGGGGCATAGATATCTGAAACCGCTTTAATAGATTCAATAGAACCTATAGACTCTGCCTTAGAAACTTTCGAATTGACTTTTGGTAGTTCAACATATACAATTTCAGATGGGGCTCTAAATGCCCACCCTCTTAACATTTTTTGAAAATAATCTGTCATTCCAAATCTGCATTTGTCTTCTTCGATCTTCAACCAATTGTGTTTTTTAGTGTAATATAATTCTTCAAGAACCTTGAAATCAAGCACTCTCAAATTTTGGACCTAAAAAGTTTAGAACAAATGAATACATTTAAATATTTCTATTTGTTATTACGATAATCCGTTTAATTTGGTGAAGGTCGTGTCCCCTAGAGAGACGAGCAAGCTTACATTATTGGATAGATTTCTTACTTTTTGGATATTTCTTGCTATGACTATAGGAGTTGTAATAGGAGCGATATTTCCAGAAATCGCATCAATTTTTGATAGATTGCGAATCGATACTGTTTCACTACCTATAGCCATTGGTCTACTATGGATGATGTATCCACCACTTGCTAGAGTCAAATATGAAGAACTTTCCAAAGTTAAAAAAGCATGGAAAATGTTTAGCGTTTCCCTCTTTCTTAATTGGATTGTAGGTCCATTTCTAATGTTTGGACTTGCTTGGCTTTTCTTGCCAGATCTGCCGGAATATAGAATTGGTATAATAATGGTAGGACTGGCACGTTGTATTGCAATGGTTTTAATTTGGAATTTACTCGCTAAAGGAGATAATGAATACTGCGCTATTCTTGTAGCACTTAATTCAGTATTTCAAATAGTACTTTACTCATTCTATGCATATTTCTTCATTACCTTATTATCTGGTTGGATAGCACCAATGACTGAAGTCAGTGTCATAAATATATCCATACTGGACATCGCAAAGAGTGTTTTCATATTTCTAGGAATTCCCTTTATCGCTGGCATCTTTACTAGGTTTTTCTTAATCAATAAAAAAGGAAAAGAATGGTATGACCAAACATTCATACCTAAATTGAGTCCCACTGCCCTCATAGGGCTACTATTTACGATTATAGTAATGTTTTCGATGAAAGGCGAGTATATAATAAAATTGCCTTATGATGTTTTTAGAATTGCAATGCCATTAGTATTTTACTTTTTAATAATGTTTGGAATATCATTTCTTTTATCCTGGTTTTTAGGATTCATATATTCTGAGACTGCGACACTTTCCTTTACTGCAGCAAGCAATAATTTTGAATTAGCAATCGCGGTAACGATTGGAGTTTTCGGTATAAATTCTGGCCAAGCATTTGCTGCAGTTATTGGGCCTTTAGTAGAAGTCCCAGTTTTAATAGGTTTAGTTAATGTTTCACTCTGGGCGAAAAAGCGACTATTCGAAGAGAAAGGAATCCCAAAATAAATAAAAAAATATCCACATAATAGATTTAAATATATTAATATATTCTAGAAAATTTTTTTCTAAAAAACCAAACTTATTCGGTCATAATGATGGAAAAATTAGATTATGAAATGCGCGTTAAGCGCTTAGTAGAATCAGGATTGTGCCCAGCAAAAGAT
This sequence comes from Candidatus Bathyarchaeota archaeon, assembly GCA_026015225.1. Classification (GTDB taxonomy): domain Archaea; phylum Thermoproteota; class Bathyarchaeia; order 40CM-2-53-6; family RBG-13-38-9; genus JAOZGV01. The sequence goes on along the minus strand of JAOZGV010000037.1, from coordinate 1,977 downwards.
GCTTCAAAGTATGTAGAAGTTCTTCAGAACCTTACAAACAAAATGGATGGCGATACGTTAAAAATACAGAGTAAGATCTTCAAGGCATTATCAGATAAAAGTCGATTAAAGATCCTCGCACTCCTACGCATCAGGGATATGTGCGTATGTGAAATAATGGTAGCACTTAATATGACACAACCCGTTGCATCTCATCACCTTGGCATACTTGAAAATATTGGTATTGTAAAATACAGACGAGAAGGCAAATGGATCTTTTACAGCGTTTCAAAACCAGACTTTATCAACTTTTTGGATAAAATACTATCGTTAGTTTAATTCAAATCAGAAATAGGGCGCGCACTATCTACAAGAAATTTAATTTATTTCTTGTAACTTGAGATATTTTTCTAGAACCTTCTTTTCCATATTCGAATATCCTTTTTAAGCCAGTATATTATTAATAAAGTGTTAGTAAAAACTAACAGTTTAGAGTGTGCCATAAGAATGGTGCAAACTTTTAGAATAATAAAAAGATAAAAAGGGATTTTGCTATTATGAGAAAATATAATTATTCATTATTAATCGCAATATTTCTTCTTTATTGTACTCTTTCTATAAACTTAGGCTTATGCACAACTTCTATTTCAAGTTCGAAATTTTTTAATGAAGTTACAATTGATGGTAAGTGGACAACTCAAGATGAATGGAACGATGCGGAGGAAGTATCAGTTTATGGACGCTCTCACATCAAATTTCACAAAACGTTAATTGGAGTTTTTTTAATCAAGGATGATAACAAATTTTTGTATATCATGGTCGATTTTATTGGCGACAAAACTCTTGAGGAAAACGATTCTGGAAGTATTAGATTTGATATCAATAGTGATAAGGCTAATTCTCCTCAATCAGATGATATCATGATTGTTTTGAAATGGACAGCAAAATCTGTTAAAGAAACGATTTGGAAAGGAAATGGAAAGGATTGGTTGTTAGTAGAAGATATTCCTTACAAAATAGAGATAGCATCAACAAATGATGCAGAGAACGATCCATATTATGGATCACCGCATATAATATACGAGTTTGCAATTCCAAGGGAAATATTTGGAATTAAAGAAATAATTGGATTCAGTGCAGGTGCCGCGGATTGGAGTAGTGTTCGTGGTCACTCTTATACAGGAGGTGATAATTATGGTCCACACCCTCGACAAATATCTATTTCAACCTACGTACATTACAAGAAACCTTCAACATGGATTGAACTATCATTTGCAACTCAATATGAAGAAAATATTCTAATAACTACTACAACAAAGCTGCCCTCTAATGTAACTACGACTAAGAGTGCAACATCTACTCCTTTACCTAAATCGCTCCCCTCAGCATCGTATTCACCAACGATAACAACACACGAGCCAGAGGATAGAACTACATTACAAATTCCAGGAGACAGTCTTACAGTCATTGGAATTATTGCGATCATTTTAATTATTGCAATAGGTTTACTTGCACTAAGAGTGCGAAAGTAAATTAGTATATTTTGTTATTCCCCTAATACTTCACCTGATTCTAAAATAGTGGGCCTTACACTTTTCGAATGAAGTACTAATCTTTCAAACTTTTCTTTTAATTTTGGATGAAATTCTAAATATTCAGATAATATTGATATCAAATTTTCAATATCTGATAAAATAGGCCTTAATTCTGTAGAATTGAAAGGTTCATCTCTTAATTTATGATAAAGGATCATGTTTTCTAGAACTTTTATATGCCTGCCTAAATCTTCAGTCAATATATAACCACTTTTTTGACTTTTATGAAATTCTGCACTTTTTTTTATCCAACTCTCGTATCGATCAAAAAGATCAGAATTAGAATTCAATTCTCTCGCCTTTTTTTAATAGAATTACTTAACTTGAAACTTTAAAAATCCAGTAATTTTTCTTAGAATACTATCGCTATGGTACTAAGTTAATCTTACTTTAAGCGTTCATT
>JAOZGV010000026.1 GCA_026015225.1 Candidatus Bathyarchaeota archaeon | reverse complement strand
AAGGTGAACCGGCAATGAAATTGGAATCTTTGGCTATCCAAGGAAAAGATGTGCTGAGATTGAAACCAAAGATAGAAGGAAATATAATTCAAACAGCTTGGTTGTTACATGAAATATTTCAAAACTTAAATAAGCATCAACCATGGGATTTAGCTAACTCTGCACAGTCATGTATTGCGAACTCGCTTGCAGAGTTAGCTCAATTGGAGGCAGAACGATTAGGAGTTAATGCAATTGGATTCACTGGCGGAGTAGCATATAATGAACATATAGTGCAAGAGTTAAAAAATAGAATAGAAAGTAGTGGGCTATCATTTTATTTACAGAAAGAGTTGCCTCCGGGAGATGGAGGAATTTCATTTGGTCAAACAATATTTGCAGGAATAAATTAATACACCAGATTTATTTTTTAATTAGAAATGTTTAAAACGTAATTTCTAAAAGTTCTGTACTAAAAGGATCAGTTAAAAATGTGTCTTGCAATACCGGCTAAAATAATCGAAAAGGAACCGAATAGAAAAAATGCAATGGTGGATTTTGGAGAAGGTACAATTAGAAAAATCAATATCTCTCTAGTGGACGTTAAGATCGGCGAATACGTTTTAATTCATGCTGGATTCGCAATAGAAGTTTTGGATGAATCGGAAGCTAAAGAAACTTTACGTATTTGGGAGGAAATCTTAAACTCATAATATATTACATCTATCCCTATTTTCTATCCAAAATTTTAGTAACGAATAAAATAATAATTGAATATCTTAATCTAAATTTAATTTATAAATTGAGGGTATTGATTTGGGGGAATTCATCATAGGGGCTGATGATGGCGAAACATACGATATTGAATTAGAAAAAGATTTGCTAGAAGCTAATAAAAAAATTGCGCTTGAAAATAGGGAATTTTTTGATAAATATAAAATCAAGACTATAGATATCATGGGTTCAATTGGGTCAGGTAAAACCTCCCTCATCGAGAATTTGGTCGATAAGCTTAAGACCAAATTTAAAATTGCTGTTATAAATGGTGATTTAACAACAACAATAGATTCAAACCGAATTGAAAAACATGGAGTTAATGTAATACAAATAAACACAGGTAAAGAATGCCATTTAGACGCTAATCTCGTCAGAAAAGCCATAGGTCAATTAGATCTCACGAATTTGGATCTAATTTTTATTGAAAATGTTGGAAATCTTATATGTCCTGCTGAATTCCCATTGGGTTCTAGTAAAAGAATCGTTGTCATAAGTGTGACTGAAGGACCTTATATGGTGGTTAAACATCCTTTCATTTTTATCGAAAGTGATGTTGCAATAATAAATAAAATTGACTTGGTTGATTCGATGAAAGTCAAAATAGACGATTTAATCAAGGATATAGAAAAGATCAATCCTAGAACCAAAGTCGTAAAAGTTAATTGCAGAGAAGGAAAAGGAATAGAAGAAGTAATAAGGGCTCTAGAATTATAATAGCTCGCTATATAATCACTATATTTTTGTGATAGCCGTGCATGAATTCTCAATGGCATTGCAGATTGTAAATTTAGTTTTAAATGAAGCAAAAAAAAACCAGGCAAAAAAAATTGTAGAAGTAAATTTGATTTTAGGAAAATTTACTTTTCTAGGTAAAGAACAACTCAGATTCTCATATAAAATTCTGACAGAGAATACTATTATGGAGGGATCTACACTTCGTATAAAAGAGCTGGAAGGAAAAGTAAGATGTAAGAAATGTGGATATGAAGGTCCACTAAAGCATGAAAATGATCTAGCCTTTCATTTCATAATTCCAACTCTTGCATGCCCAAGATGTGAGAATATCACAGAAATAATACAAGGAAAAGAGTTCTTCATAAAGAACATAAGAATGAAATCATGAGATGCAAATAATGTTTGAGTATAGAGATAAACAATTGATGGCCAAAATTATACAAATGCTTAGAAAGTCGAATCTAGGACTTCGATTTATGCACGTTTGCGGTACACATCAAGATACTATAGTCAAATACGGATTGGATAGCATACTTAAAGAATGTTCTATTGAAGTTAGACAGGGACCCGGTTGTCCTGTTTGTATTACCACAGATCCTGAGATTGAAAAAGGAATAATTTTAGCTAAAAAAGGAATTACAATTACTTCATTTGGAGACATGCTTCGCGTCCCAACCTCGATGGGTTCGTTAATGGATACGAGAACTGAAGGTTGTGATATAAGAATTGTTTATAGTATTGAAGATGCAGTATCTCTAGCCGATAAAAATCCCAATAAAAAAATTGTTTTTATGGCTATTGGATTCGAGACAACAGCACCTGGAACTGCAGCAATTTTAAAAGAAGATAATTTACCAAATAATTTCTCAATAATCAGTTGTCATAGATATCTGCCTCCTGCTTTGAAATCTTTACTGGAAATGGGAGAATCCAAGATAGATGGTATAATCGAACCCGGTCATGTCAGTACGATAATCGGAATCAAACCATATGAAGCAATAAGTAATATATACAAGATCCCCCAAGTGGTGGCAGGTTTTGAGCCTTTAGATGTGATGATGTCCGTCTACATGTTGACTAAACAAAAAATGAAAAAAGAAGCAAAGGTAGAGAATGAATATTTACGTTCGGTCAAACCTGAGGGGAATAAAAAGGCATTAAATTTTATAGAAAAAGTTTTTGAACCCATAAATGCTTGTTGGCGAGGTTTTCCAATAATTTCCAATTCTAAAATGAATTTGAGAAAGGAGTATGATGAATATAACGCTGAATTGATATATGCTGATTTATTAGAAAAAGAAGCCCAAAAAAAACAATCTCAGCCAACTGGATGTAGATGTAATGAGGTTCTAAGAGGATTAATAGACCCCAAAGATTGTCCAATATTTTGTAAATCATGCACTCCGCAGAATCC
>JAOZGV010000025.1 GCA_026015225.1 Candidatus Bathyarchaeota archaeon | reverse complement strand
TTCTATAAAAACCTGAACTGCCGCTGCCGTACCTTTTTCAACATTGATCTCTCTGACTCTATATCCAGTAAGATTTACTTCCGATAATTCCGGGTAATATGATTCAAGAGCTCTCTTCAACGCTATATCAAAAGCATTTACTGGACCATTTCCTTCAGCGGCGGCCATAGTTTTTCGATCATTCATTGAAAGTTTTACAACGCTTTCAGAAACAATCTTATTACTTTCTCCAATTACATAAGCTCTCCAATTAAGTAGGTTAAAGAATTCCAATTTTTTACCTAAGATTTTTGCATATATTAAATTCAAACTTGCATTCGCACTTTCAAAATGATAGCCTGATGCTTCTAGATCCTTGATTCTTTTAAGAATCTTTAATACTCTAGGATCATCCTTTTTTAATTTAAATCCAAATTCATTTGCTTTTGATACGATATTTGCTAAACCAGCTTGTGAAGATATTAGGATCGTCCTTTTATTCCCAACCTGCGAAGGATCAATATTTTCATAAGCAGAGGGAATTTTCTGCACAGCATGTCCGTGTAATCCAGCCTTGTGAGCAAATGCATACCTTCCAACAAATGGTAGATAGTGATTTTTATTTAAGTTTGAAATTTCATAAACATAATCTGAAAGACTGGTAAGCATTTCAAGATTTAAGTCTGTATTGATTCCAAATCCAAATTCAAGATTACCTACGAATTCGATAAGATTGGCGTTTCCACACCTTTCCCCTATTCCATTAATCGTTCCCTGGAAGTGTGAAGCGCCTGCCATAAATGCCTGTAAAGAATTAGCAGTAGCCAATCCTCTATCATTATGAGTATGAATCCCCAATGGTTTTTTTATGATTTTATTTGTCAGTTTTGTTATCTCGTATACTTCGTTAGGAATTGAGGCCCCCCGTGTATCGCATAGAATAATATCAGAAGCTCCTGCTCTTTCAGCTTCTTTAAGAGTTTCTAATGCATATTCTGGATTTTCTTTGTAACCATCGAAATAATGTTCAGCATCAAAAATGATTTCATAATTCTGACTTTTAATATATTTTATCGATTCCGAGATCATCCTTAAATTTTCATCCAGAGATGTCTCAAGGATCTTTTCGACATGAAGCTTCCAAGATTTGCCAACTAATGTAATGCAATCTGCCCCACTATTTACTAATATTTCTAGCCCTTCATCTTCATTTGGATCAATATCTGCTCTTCTCGTCATACCTACTGCAGATACTTTGCATTTAATCTTTTCTTTCTTGATTTTTTTAAAAAATTCATGATCTATTATATTTGAAGTCCCTGGCCAGCCACCTTCGATAAGTTTGATTCCAAAATCAGAGAGCTTTCGAGTAATTTTTATTTTATCTTCTAATGATAAATTAATTCCAAATCCCTGATTTCCGTCTCTTAGGGTAGTATCGCAAATTGTTATCTTGTTTTGAATTTTCGTTTTATATTTACTAGGCGTAGTTAATGTTGGTCTAGGATTTAATGATTTTCTCAATTTATTATTCTTGAATTTCATAGTCACCCAAAATTGTTCCCTCCAACTTAGATTGAAGGTCTAGGGTTAAATATTTCTGGTGATTTAAAAATATTTCCAAATAAATCAATAGTGAAAGATCTAAGAGTGCAAGATAAAGATTAGATAAGATTTTAATTTAGATCAATATTTAATGTGGTAATAGTTCAGTTGATTTAAAGGTTTTTTAATTGTTTCAAGATTTCTTTGATGACCTGTCGAGCAATTATGAATTTTTTCTTTCACCTATTGGATTATTTATTATATCGATGTTAGAAGCATTCATTTCACCAATTCCCCCCGAAGTTCTTTTAATTCCACTTTGCATTCTTTACCCAAATTCTGCTATTTTTTTTGGCATAATAACTACAATAGCTTCCGTGCTTGGTGCATTAATAGGATATTGGATAGGATTGAAAGGGGGAAGATATTTACTAATGAAAATTACTAAACAAAGTTTGGTCGATAAAGCTGAATATTATTATAACAAATATGGAGCGTGGGCCATTGGATTGGCAGCGTTTACTCCGATTCCCTTTAAAGTCTTTACAATAACTTCGGGAGCATTGAGATACAAAAGTCTTTATAAATTCATTCTTGCATCTGCAATAGGAAGAGCTGCCAGATTTCTTTCTGTGTCCTTTATTTTAATGGTTTATGGAGAAGCTATTCTAAATTACATTCAAGATTCATTTCAATTTTGGGTATTATTTTTTACCGGAATCATTATTACTGTCATTTTTTTTGTAAAGAAATTTGGTTGATCTTTTTTATCATTACTTTTAAACTGAGATAGGGTATTTTCCATACTTTCTTCCGGCTTTTACCATAGCAAGATAATTCTCAAGTTTGCCCCCACCATACCATGAGTTGCTTGATGAAAGGATATGTCCTCCTCCCGGTGATGCGACTTTAATTACGTTCATAGTTTCTTCCTCTATTTCTTTGATAGTTTTTGTTGCTAAATTGTCTACTGAGATATTCCCATAAAGAATAAGTCTGTCACCATACATCTTCTTAATTTGACCAATTTCAACACCAGCACTGGGATCCAATGAGTGAATTCCGTCTATCTTAGCAATTTCAACAAGATCTTCTAATAATGGATTTACAAAACCATCGGTATGCTTGATAAATTTTATTCCAAATTTGTGGGCTGCTTCAACTTGTTTTCGCATTCCATCATATATACCTAGACTTTTGAAATTTTTCGGAGGCAACATTGGTCCTTTTTCATCACAGAAATCCCCTCCCAGCATTATTACATCAAGATCGTTTTCAGCTAAAATTCCTATCAACGCGATATTAAACTCAGTCATTTTGTCAATGAAGTTTTGAATTATGGAGGGATTCTTGTACATCCAATATACGAATTTTATTGGGGTAAGGGCTTCCCAGACTTGAGCAAATGGTTCTCTAATGTGAATACCTAGAGCCATCTCTCCTTTATTGATTTTTTTTAAATATCTTAAGCCATAATCCCTGCCAGAAGCTAGTGGATCAGGGAACTCTTCCTCTAAGAATTGATTTACATTTTCTTCAGTTTCAAACACAGTTCCAGCTACGGTATGAGTTTTTGTAACTTTGTCATAGGAATATGTTCTTCCTATCTCATCGATAATTTGTCCATTTGGTAATTTTTTTTGTTCATAACCATCGGGTAAAGATATGGATATGCAATGTATTATATCAAAACCAATAGCTTTGTAAGTCTTATAAAATGTGTCTAGTAGCGCCTTCTCGTTTTCTCTATTAGGTACTAAAGCAGATTGAGATGAATAAGTTATTTCATGTCTCACTCCAAGTATTTTTTCCATTAAGCTCAGATCTATTGCCAGTTCACCAATAGGAACTGTATCAGGCTCTTCAAAATTAATTGCTTTTAGCACTCTTTCCCTACGATTCATATTTTCCGCCAACATAAAATGCTTATAGAATTGTTAACTGGGACTTTCAGATTATTAAAAAAAGTTAGTTATATATGGTTCTTAGATCAAGTTATAGGTTTTGTAGATTAAGTATGATCTCAAATAGAGCAAGCAAAATTGAAGCAAGCCCCACTCTAGCTATTGATGCAAAAGCTAAAAACATGCGCAAAAATGGAATTCATGTAATAAATTTTAGCGTTGGGGAACCTGATTTCCCCACTCCAGAGAATATAAAAGAAGCCGCAATAAAGGCAATTAATGAGGACTTTACCTATTACACTCCAGCATCAGGCATTCCTGAGCTAAGAGAGGCTTTGGTAAAGAAGTTAAAATCATTTAATGGTTTAGATTACGATCCCGATCAGATCTCTATTTCATGTGGTGGAAAGCACAGTTTATTCAATATTATGCAAGTAATTCTTAATCCTGGAGATGAAGTTCTACTACCCGTACCTTACTGGGTCAGTTACCTCGAACAAATAAAATTAGCTGGAGGAAAACCCATCCTTGTACCTACAGACAGTCAATATAAAATACATGCTGAATTACTAAAGGAAAAAATTACTGACCGTAGTAGGCTCCTCATACTAAATTCTCCATCAAACCCAGCCGGGACAATATGTGAAGAAGAAGAGTTAAGGAAAATTTCTGAAATTATTCTTGAGAAGGATTTATGGATAATTTCGGATGAAGTTTATGAGTCATTCATTTATGATGGAAAGAAACACGCGAGCATAGCTTCTTTAAATCAAGATGTATATAATAGAACAATAATTTCAAATTCATTTTCGAAAACCTATTCAATGACTGGATGGAGAGTTGGATATACAGCAGGACCTATTGAAATAATTAAGGCCATCAATTCTTTTCAAAGCCATGTCACTAGCAATCCAAATAGTATTGCCCAAAAAGCAGCACTCGAAGCCCTATTAGGTTCTCAGAATTCAGTTCGTAAAATGATTGACTCATTTGATAAAAGAAGAAAGTATATTTTAAAAAGGTTCAAGGAAATTTCTGAGCTTGATTGTAATGTACCAGAGGGGGCATTCTACGTATTTCCAAAGATTGTTGGCGTTAAAATGAAATCGATGGATTTTGCAAAAAAAATTCTTAAAGAATTGCATGTGGCTTTAGTTCCTGGAATAGCGTTTGGTATAGATGAAAATTTACGTTTAAGTTATGCGATATCAATTGAAGATATTGAAGAAGGATTAAATAGAATCTATGAATTCTGTAATAGGAATATATTGCATTAAATTAACCTAATTTATAAAATTGAAATTATGAGTATAATTTAACTTAAATTTTAAGTCATAGATTTTAGACTAGATATTAGACCTAAAAGAAATGAGTAAGACTCGTCAACGCTCATTTCAGGAAATTTCCGATGAAATTGTAGAATATTTGTGTTAAGTTGAGCTGGTTCAAAAGAGATAAGTCCTTTTCTCATCTGTTCTTTAAGAAATTCTTTTACTTTTTCCTCATCTAATGATGGAATATCTCTTTCTTTTCTCCATTCATTTGAAAAATTAGTTATTAGCTTAGCCCATCCATCTAGATCAGTTAAATCATAATCGAAATTATTTGGATATAATATTTGACCTAATATTCCATTTAGCCAGCAGTATAATAATTCTATTTCAGTTGGATCAAATATTGCTCTGGCTGAATAGAGATCTGCTAATTCTTTTTCAAGTTTATCCTGCCAATTTTTATTAATTGTTATATTATATCCATCGAATATGATTGATAAACGGAGATTGAAGGAAAGTGCTTTCTTTAAGTAATTCTTGCTATCCTCTATCGAACCTTTTGTTAATAAAGATAGAGAACCAGAATAAGCCTTATTTAATGATTCGGCGATATTTGGAATCAAAATATCACTAAATGTCTCGATCAGTTTTGAGATTTCTTCCTCTTTTTCATGAGTAAGATCATACGATGATAACTCAATTTCGCAAGTATATGGCATTTCTCCGATTATAACTTGATTTAATTTTAAATTACTTTTATGAGCTTTAATAATTTTTTTAGCTGGAAATGAAGATGACCTAATTTTGTCACCTAAATACTGTTCGTATACTCGACCTGATTTAGTCTTATAATAATAATGTCTTGGAATTTTTTGGACTGTCGTCTTCACATCAATATCTACATATTCTCCATCTTTTAATCTTTTGAGAACTTTGGATAATGTTGAATAACTCATGCCAATTCCGTCTTTCTTTAGCTTTCTCCATAATTGATTAAATCCGATACCTTCATTCAATTTTAAATGATTAAGAATCTGGTTATCCTTCTTCTCAATATCAACAAAAGGACCGCGTCTTGGCATTTGGGAATCACTATATTCTACAAAATATTAAAAGGAGTTTAAAAATTAATATGACTGCTATTTTGATATTCAGTGAATGCTTAGTAATTTTTAATTCAGCGCGCGCGCTAAAATAGAGAGAATCTAATACAATAAGACTTATTTCATAATTGATTTTAAATTAATTTATGTCAGATTTATCAGTAGAAATATGTGGATTGAATTTCAGAAATCCTTTCATACTTTCTTCAGCCACTCCTACGAAAACTGCAAAAAATATTAAGAAGGGTATCGATTCAGGCTGGGCTGGTGCAGTTATGAAGGGTCTTAGTGAATACGAGCATACCAGAGTCTATCCGAGACCCCGATTTA
>JAOZGV010000013.1 GCA_026015225.1 Candidatus Bathyarchaeota archaeon | reverse complement strand
CAATGTGACTGTACATACACTATATACTATTGAACCACCTTTTTTCACAGTTTTAGATGCTGCTCTTAAGAATTGTTTTTGATATTTAGCCAGTGCTAGAATTTTATCCTTAGGTGAGAAATCATAAAGTTTTGGAGTAATGCCTAGTGCACTGCAGGGGGGATCTACAATACATTTATCTGCTTTAATTTTTGGAAAATCCAAATGAAAATATCGGCTGTCATGAATTAATAATTCAATGTTGTTGCAACCGAGCCTATTTATTGTATCCCGGGTTATGGAGATCTTTCTTTCATTTCTATCAACTGCTATTATCTTCCCATTATTTTCCATCAATTGGCTTATATGAGAAAGTTTTCCACCAGGAGAACATGTAAGGTCAATAATTGTGTCATCAGGATTTGGATCTAGAATTTTAGAAGTTAATATTGATGGAAGAGATTGCATGTATATTAGGCCTTCTTTGAAATGCTTTGATTCCCTTAATTTAGGGACTCGGTAAATAGAAGAAGTGTTTTCAATGGCAAGCCCCCTCCTCAGACTGAGGATCTCGTTCTCTCCCATTCGTGCTATTCCAGTGGCTACAGGTTGATCGTAAGGATCGGCTATCCTCACTTTATTACCCAATCTAATACCTGAACATTTAATGATGCCTGGAGCATATACATCGGCACCTATCATTGCAGACTCTGAAGTAAATTTATCTACTTTTATCTTATTACTTGGAAAATCTACTTCAAATGGGCCTTTTACCAGGAAATAAAGGCACTCTTCGATTTTTGGTTCCTCTAATGCCTCCATACCATTTTTTCGAATACTTCTTATTATCTCATTTCGAGACTCTTTTAGAGTATTAATTCTGAAATAATATTTTGGGCTTGGGACCTTCATAGAATCAAGGACAGTTTCTAAATCTTGTTTATAAACACTTTTTAAACACTCGATAATTCCATGAGAAAATTTGAATTTCTCTTTCAATTTAACAGATTTTTCCATATTCTATTCGAACAACCTTCGTTTGGTATAAGATTCTATTTATATTATCGATTGAATTTATATGGAGTGAATTAGAAAAATGGATTAATTTAACAAATATTTCTAAATAACTAAGAATGAATGTTAAATCATTACTATAAATAGTATAAACCAAAATAGTTGAATGGGTGTCATTCATTGAAAAGAGTTGGAATTCATCCAGAAGGTCAATTATCAATTCAATCAATACTTGAATTCATCAAGGGTAATGAAAGATTCGATGAGGTAGGCGGTATAGGTTGTTTTTTTGGATTTGTTAAAAAATTCGTTAAAAATAAAGAGGTAAAAGGATTAGAATTGGAGGCATATGAAGAAAAAGCTAAAGAAATCTTTTCGGAGATATCTGAAGAAATCCGGAAAAGACCGGGAATAATTGATGTAGCAATACATCATGTGGTTGGCAAATTAAAAATTAGTGACTTGATATTTGTAGTTATCGTATCTGGGAAATCAAGAAAAGATATTTTCCCAGCATTAGTAGAAGCTGTGGAAAGAGCGAAAAGAGAAGCGACTATATGGAAAAAAGAAGAGGTGGTTACAGGAGAATCTTATTGGGTAGAATACGGCTCTAATTAAAATCTCAAAATAAAAATAAAATATTGATATTAACATTTAATCGTAAATCATTAAAGATTTCATACGCAGTTAAGGAAATGAATTATTTTGAAAAAGATCACTATGAGAAAAACCTTATTTATTCCATTGATTTTATGCTCTATGCTGTTTATCGAATCAAGCATAGCAACTTCTTCATTTTTAAGCTCGCCTTGTATGAATAAAATAATAATTGATGGTAAATGGACAGCAAAAAATGAATGGAGTGATGCTTCTGAATTTTCATATGAACGTGGAAAGAACGTTTTGGGATATTTCTTAATAAAAGATGATGAAGAATTCCTTTATGTTATGATAGATTTTGTTTCAGATAGAACTATAGATGACAAGGATATGGGAAGATTAAGATTTGATACAGAAAACGATAAAGGATGGGGAAATTTAACGGGCTGTCAAATTAATGGAAGTTGTGTTGGTAAATCTGGAATTGCTCCTTTGTTTGATGATTATATGATGGATTTAATATGGAATAAAGGTTCTGTAAATCAAATTAATAGTAAAGGAAATGGAAGTGAATGGGTTCTATTAAAGGAAAATAACCCTGCAGTTCAAGCTGCAACTTCAAATGATTCGAATAATGACCCTTATTCAAACTTGCCACATTTAATTTATGAGTTTGCAATCCCAAGACAATTATTTAAAAATAAAACTGAAATTGGTTTTAGTTTATATGCTGAAAATAAGGGTGAAAGAGATCTCAACAAAAGGTATTTGAAGATGCCTGGGACTGCGCACAATTTAATTCCTATTACTTGGGCCAATCTTACGTTAACAACTTCTTATGGGAGCACTGAATCTGACTTAAACTTGACAACAACTTTTTCACCGACTCCAACTCCCACATCAAAAATAGAAAAAACCCCTCCCAGAACTTCGACAACAATGGATCCGCCTGAACGTACCTCAAATATATCTCCTGAAGACACTCCAAAAGAAAAGTCGTCAGATCATCAAATACTTCTAAATAACAATCTCTTAATGGGAATGGCATTCGTTGTGATAATTTCATCGATACTAATTTATAAAATCAAGAGAAACAAAAAATTGTGAATAAGATAAAATTCGCTTCATAATATCTGGAAATTTTTCATTTTTTTAGCGCGCGCACTTTTAGACCGCTCTAATTTTGATGCCTTTGCAAAATATTGTCCCAATCTTATACTATTAAAAGTGTACAATTCAGAATTTATTTTGTTTTTATATTGCAAAAAAATTGCAAAATTGCTTAAGTTGAATAAGATAGAATTGTGGATATATTTAATTTAAAGAAAAAGAGGTAATTAGATTGAGTCAAACCTATCTTCTCCAACCATACGGCACAGATAAAATAAAGATTATTTCTGTAATTGTTGGGGCATGCTCACTATTAGTAGGATTATTTTTTTTCTTCTATTTTTTTCTAATGATGAGTAACATGATACTTGGTCTAATTTTTCTCATAACATTTCTCACAGCTGGCATTATTTTTCTTATAATAGGTATTTATCGACAATTCAAAACTAAACCCAAGTATTATTATGGTCCAATACCTCAATCCACTCAAAATACATTGTCTTATCCTTCTTCTAGTCAGTACTCATATTATCCAAATTATTCACGAAGGCCTTATGGAAATTATCAATATAATCAGAATTTGATAAATCCTACAAATCCTAAATACCCCCCAGAATATGGTGCTTATCAGTAATATTGACAAAATTTCCCTGCACACCAAAATTCAATGAAATATAAACAGAATATTGTAAAATATGTCAGGACATTTGTTAGAGAATCTCATTATAAGATTTTATTTAGTCAATTTTTTAGTGATGGTGCGGGGAGTGGGATTCGAACCCACGAACCCCTGCGGGACAGGAGTTCTGATGTATAAACCAACTATTTTATATTTGGTTTATTTCTAAACAACCCAACCTCAGTCCTGCGCTTTCAAGAATGATGAAAATCCAATCATTCCCTTTGACCTGGCTTGGCAACCCCCGCTTTGCTAGAATTTAAGCAATTGAAGTTTATAAGAATTATTTTAAATCAATCTGGCTCCTTTGATATCAATATTTGTAACTATTATGTTCTTTCCAATCTTTTTTAGTGCCTTTGTTACTTTTTCTGCAGAATTTTCATCAACCACTGAATGAACAGATTCCCCTATCATATTTTGGGTGGCACCAATTGCTCCAGCACTCTCCATTAATTTAATAGCTCGAGAAACATTCTCAGTCATTAATCCTATTTTATCAGCAAATTTTTTGCTGGAGATCATAAAATTTTCAATATTTGGCTCTCTGAGTATATCATTCAAGGCCATATTTCCCCATTTGTTGATTTTTAATTTATTTTTATGGTTTGTTATGATACTTTTTGTAGGAATCTTTCCAAAATGAATACTAATAATTTTATAATTAGGACTCAAAGGAATTCTATCTATGAGGTTAAAACCTGGAGCGCCACCTTCAATAGTAAGAATACATCCTCCTAACATAATTGGGCCAACTGTTCCTAGACCTGTTTTACATTTTATCTCAGCAATATGAGCGACTCTACCTAATTCGTTATAAGTTAATCCTAGCCCTAAAACTTCATTCATAACTAACGCTGTAGAAAGTGCACCTGCGCCACTGGTACCGAATCCAGACTCGATTGGAACTTCGATTTCATGCTCTATTTTCACCATATAATTCTGTTCAGCTTTTTTGGTAAGCGTTCTAACAACTTCTTTAGTTGTCTCTGCCTCAGGTGAATTTTTTCCATTTATAGTAATGTCGATTTTGGACCTTTCAGACTCTTTTACAAAAGCTCTTGTTAATACTCCTTTTTCTATTACGAAACCTCCTCCACGCGCGCCGATCTGTAAAGGATCTTTTTTAGGAGTTCCATCTATTTGCTCATCGAGAATTTCGAAAAAGCTCGTTATGCCCGCTGGACTATAAGCTTCAGCTTTTATGAAACTATCATTCATATGTTTAGCATCTCTTTTGAAATACAAAAATAGATCTAAAAATTTACAAAACTTGCATTCAACGATTCTGAGAGAAATGTTGCGTTATTATTTCAGGAAATATCTTATAACAGATCTTGAGAATAGGCGGGCATAATAGAAGTAGGAATGGCATTTGATTGGAAAAAGTCCAAGTAAACCAAATTATGCTTGTAATAAAAGGGAGGTTATGACCAAGCGTTGCAGGTAGTATAAAAAATTGACTAAAACCCCAAACGCCCAGTCCCACTATCGCGCTCCCTATACCGTTGCCAATAATTGAAGCGAGAGCAAAGATTTTCCATTTAGTCCAATATTTTTCAAATAACGATAGGCTAACTATGCATAAAATCCCAAAGGAAAGGAAAATTATTGCCATTGTCAAACTTTGGTCTGAACCAATTATCCAACCAATTAAAAATATAACACCTATTATGATACTTCCTAAAATCGCAGTAATCTTCAAAAAAATATCTTTCTTGGGATTTTTTATTATCCAACCTATTAAATAAAACATGACAAAGTTTGCAGGGACGCCTACTGTTATGCTTAGAAGAGCGTTTCCATGAATTATCATATCGCTAATAAAAATCCCAATTGCTGCTCCTAACCCGCCAACTAAAGGGCCAAATAATGCGGCAAATATTGCAGGAATCACTACAGCAATACCCCAAAATCTCACGACTCCCATGATAGGGGCAAATATTCCTAAGAATGTAAGATAACCAATACCAGCATATAATGCCGCGTTTAATGAAATCATCATTAATAGAATAGGTCTCATCTTTTCTCACTATAGCATAATAGTCTGAGTATTAAATGAATTATTGAAATTAAGAATATATTGGTACGTACTTAAGAATTCTCTAATTTTATTAAAATCTTTATAAAATGCAATTACCCTTGCATGTTATTGGATTTATTTATGCATCGAATCATGAATAAGGATTAAGGGTTTGGGGATATTTCTTATATAATAATTTTTTTAATTCTTTTCTTAATTTTGCATCAAGTTCTTGATTTTTTTGGGAAATTATATTGGTCGTACGTTCAGAACTTACAATTGGACCCTGAAGAACAATTGAGGAATCTATTTCATCTATGGAAACTGGATTATTCCTCATAATGTCTGAAAAAATATCTTTGAACTTTTTATTTCTAAGATTTAATCCTTTAGATAAATTATCTATTTGCTTATCAGAAACTGGTCTAAGACCGAAGGTATATGGAGAAATTTTTTTAAATATATCCGTATCAGTACTGATCTCAGTTCCGAATCCTACGTGTTTGTAAGGATTTATTTGCTCCTCTTTAATTATCCAAATATCTGTTTCTTGTGTAATCGCAGTATTGTAATGGCCATAATTATCTTTGCCAAAAATTATTCTCCAACCATCAGGATTGGAATTGTATCTCTTTATGATTCTTTCCTTAATCTTTTCAGCAGGGTGTATCATATAAGTATCGACCATTAAGACATTTTATTATTCTAGATTTTCTAATTGTTTAAAATTCATTAATGCTAAATAAAAAGAATAATTTAAGAATATTTTCTTTTTTTACCATACAATCCATAAGGTATTGAATGAATCTTAACGGCTCCAGTAGCTTCGCGCTGATCAAAACCCCCTCTCTTTATTGATCTAAGCTCAGGTGCAAATAATGACTCAGTAGAACTCCTTTTTACGATCTCAATTTTCCCTTTGAAGAGTTTAAAAGTAACATCTCCAGAAACAAATTCCTGAGTTGAATCAATAAACGCATCTAAATCTCTCCTCAGCGGGTGTAACCACATGGCGTGGTATACCATATCTGCCCATAATCTATCAACTTCGTGTTTGAATCTTAATTGTTCTTTTGTTAATGTAAGATGTTCTAGATCAGAATGTAATTTAATAAGTATTGTAGCTCCAGGCGCCTCGTAAAGTTCTCGGGATTTCAGACCAATGATTCCATCTTCTAAAATATCTATTCTGCCTATACCATTAGCTCCTCCAACTTCATTGAGTCGAAATATGATGTCGATCGGATCTTTCAATCCATCGAGATCAATTGGAATTCCTTTTTCAAAGGTTAATTTTAATTCTGTTGGCTCATCTGGTGCTGATTCTGGCCTAACAGCCCAAAGATAATCCTTTTCATATTGACTCTTTAAATCTTCTACTTGACCACTTCCTATAGAATGTGACCACATATTGATATCGCCACCAAGAGTTCCTTGTCTTTTCTTGGGATCTATTCCGTGTTTCTGCAGGATCTCCTCTTCTTTTGGTCTAGAAAGATCAAGCTCTCTAATTGGAGCTATGATTTTTATTTCAGGAGCTAAATATCTAAATGCACCCTCCATCCTAAATTGGTCATTCCCCTTTCCAGTGCAACCGTGAGCTACAGCTCCAGCATCATATTTCTTTGCAACTTCAGCGACTTTCGATGCGATGAGAACTCTAGACATCGATGTTCCTACTGGATATCCTTCATAACTGCCGTTTGCTTTGATACAACGATGAATATACTCTTCGACGAATTCCTTTTTAGAATCGATAAAAATTACTTTCTCTCCTAAAAGATCTGCCCTTTCTTTTGCGATTTCTACCTCTTTCTCTCCTTGTCCTACGTCTACTAAAACTGAAATCACTTCATCATAACCATACTCAGATTTCAATAAAATCGCAAGTAAAGTAGAATCGAGTCCCCCGGAATAAGCCAAAGCAACTTTTGATTTTTTTTCCAACTTCAGTCTTCTCCTTTAACTCAAAATACTCCCAATTGTTTTTGACAAAAGTTTTTTTGCCTCATTAATTCTATTTTCCAGATTTGCAAACTCTTTTTTAAGAATGGAAGATTTCTTTAATCTCTCTTTTATCATTCTTTTAACGAATATAGGATTTGCGCTCCCAATAGTTGAACGCTTGCTAAGAGAATAATTAGGATCTAAAACATCTTTTATTTTTTTATCAGTAATTGAAATCTTCTTATTAAGAATTTTGTTGGATATTTTCTCTAAGAATGGCAAATTTATTTCAGTAATTCTTTTATTTGTTTTTACTAAAGTCCTTACAACCTCGCCCACAAGTTTGTGTGACTCTCTAAAGGATAGGCCATCTCTAACCAGCTCATCAGCTAAATCTAGAGCCATCGCATAGCTTTCAGAAGCAGTATTGGACATCATTTCTTTATTGATCTTGATTGTGTTGAAGATCCGACATAATATCTCAAGTGTATCTTTCACTATTTCAAAACTCGATTTAAGCGGCGGTTTAGTTTCCTGTAAATCTCTATTATAACCTGTCGGCAATCCCTTAATGATCGTCAATAATTCTAATAAATTACCATATACTCTACCCGTTCTTGCTCTTATTAACTCTAAACTACATGGATTTTTCTTTTGTGGCATAACACTCGATGTAGAAGCATATTCATCAGCAATCTCTATAAATCCAAATTCATTAGTGGACCATAAAATCATATCTTCTGCTATCCTGCTTACATTTGACATTATTAGGGCAAGCACAGAAACTGCCTCTAAAGCAAAATCCCGTGCGCTTATTGAGTCTATCGAATTTTCAACAATTCCGTCGAATCCTAGCAATTCTGCAGTTCTTGTTCGATCTAAATTAAAACTAGAACCCCCTATTGCCGATGAGCCCAGAGGGCTCAAATTTACTCTCTTATAACAACTGATTATTCTTTCAATATCTCTATGCAAATGATCAATATGAGAAATTAGATAATGAGCAAAATTACCTATTTGAGCCTGTTGAGTATGTGTATACATAACCATTACTGTGTTGATATTTCTATTAGCGAGGTTGACAAGTATATCGATCAAATTTAAAATGACTTTAAAAACTTCCAACAATTCTGTTCTTACTTTCATTCTTATATCAGTTGCAACTTGATCATTCCTAGATCTGCCTGTATGAATCTTGCCACCGATTTCAATTCCAACTTTCTTAGTAATGGTGTGTTCTATGAATTCATGTATGTCCTCAAAAGAATCTGAAATCGATATTTTCCCACTCTTAAATTTTAACTTAATTTCTTCTAAATTCTTGAGTATCTTTCTCAAATCATTTAATTCAATAATCCCCTGTTCTTGAAGCATTATGTCATGAGCTTCAGTATTTTCTATATCCTCCATTAATATCCAATCATCATCTGAAATTGAAGACATGAATTTGATAGCAAAATCATCAGTTTGTTTCCCCAACCTAGACCTATAAATGCCTTTGTCTTTATTCAAATTCAATTACCTCTTGAAAATCAAGAAGAGAATTATATAAGGGATTTTTTTAAGATAAAACTTACAAATATATGTATTAAAAAAACGTAAAATATATTCGTTTTACTATTATGCAGAATATCCTTTTGACTAATTGTGCTTTAATATTCCAAATTGGGCAAAATCATAGAAAACAATAACGTGGAACTCTATGCTTCCATGTGGAATACCACGATGGTATTATGTAAAATACGTGGAATCAAGAAAATGCTTGTTATATATATCCCCCGCACCAAGGTACCCCCACACACACAACGATAATTGACGTAGATTTACGAGAATTGACAATTATTGACGAATGTTGGGAACGATAATTAAACAATCATTCCACATTCAAGAAGAATCTCCCAAACGAAACAACCAGATAGCAATGAATAGTTGTCAAGTTTCTAATTTTTATATGTAGGATAAAAATAAAGTTAAAATATGAAAAAATTACCACCAGGAACTGGTTGGCTTATCGGAGGCATTATAGGCATAACCTATATGGTTTTAATTCTTTTCTTTGAGCCAGATTTATTGGTGCCAATTGGTATTGGGGGATGCTTAGTTAGTGCCTGGACTATTGGATTTGCTCTTGAATCATTAAACCAAAAACCTTTGACACCTAAACAAAAAAAGATGGTAAGATGGTCAGTGAATATAGGACTAATTTTATTAGTAATTATGGCTTTACTTGGAGTTCTTTTATTTTTAAGATAGAACAAAAATCTTTATGATTCTTCAAGGAAATCTGTATTCAAAGGAGAAATCCTTTAGAATAGAGATTCTTACGGGTTCAAATCCCACCTTCCACATTGTGCTCTAAAGATATATTTTCGGAAGGTCTATTATAAAATATGAAAAATGAATCAACAGTCATAATTGGTATGGTTTTACTATGGGTCGGAGTTATTTTTCTTGTTTATAATGCAGTAAGATACTTGGCAGGATGGACAAATCTACCAAAACTTTCAACTGCTATAGGAATTGTTTTTTTTGTGTTTGGTATATTTTTGACCAATAAAAGGATACTTTCATCAAGAAAAAAGAAGTGATTGTTATGAAATTATCGGATGAAATAAAAGTTTCTTTGGTAACTGCAATTTGTATTTTGTTACTAGCGATTTTATAAAAAAATATTCTATCGGAAAAATGTGTAAAAAAGAAAATATAAAATTGATTACAACTGGATTTCGAATCATTCCTGAGAGTATATGGAATGAGACGTATAAAAAAATAAAATATAAATTGGGGACTTGTTTTGCCTAACAGATATCAAATAGAAAATTTATCTGGGAAAAAATACATCAAAGTTTGAAAGAAGATTCCTTTCCAGTTAAGAAATAATTAATTCTATGAACATACTGGCAATGGCGACATATCTTTCATATTATATATAACTCATAACATACTTTCGATAGATATCGATACCTATTGTATTAT
>JAOZGV010000005.1 GCA_026015225.1 Candidatus Bathyarchaeota archaeon | reverse complement strand
AAAAATCGCGAAGAGATAAGATTCCACCATGTGGGCATAGTGGTACAGACAGATATCATTAAAAATCTATTAACAAATTTCATTGAAATGGACGAATATAGTTGGCATGCGGATTCCCAAGGTGTGGATGTGACATTTCTTCCATTAGGAAATGCTTTTCTAGAATTGATATATCCGCATGGGAATAAAACGATTGAGAAGTATATTGATCGTTATGGCGAGGGCATACACCATTTCTGCTTTGAAGTTAATGATTTAGATTACTGGGCCAATAAATGTGATAAAAAAGGCTTCAAAGTTGTCAGCAAAGATCATCGATGTTTCTTTATACATCCAAAAAGCTTTGGGGGCATTCTAGTTGAATTTGTACAATATTCTGAGAAGGATCATATGCGAATACTGACAGTAATGAAGTGATTAATATCAAAATTTATTACAAATGCTTTATAGAATTTTCCAATAATTATTTCATTAAATAAAATTTCATAATGAATGTGAGGTAAAATGCCAAAAAAGACTTACCAAATATGCGTAATAGAAGGGGATGGAATAGGTCCTGAGATAATGTCAGCAGCAAAGAAAGTTATCGGCGCTATTGAAAGAACTTATAGTATTAAAGTCGAATATAAAGAGGCCCCTTGCGGCGATAGTGCAAGAGAGGAGTTTGGTTCAGCGGTGCCAGAGGAATCAATAAAGATCTTCCAAGAATCAGATGCTGGTTTGAAGGGGCCTGTAGGTGAGAGTGTCAGAGATCTCTTCTTAGCATTCAGAAAGAGATTTCAACTTTATGTTAATATTAGACCTGCGATATCTTATTCCGGAATCTGTCCACCAGCTCTTCGTTCAGACATTAACTTGGCAGTAATTCGTGAAAACTCAGAAGGAATTTATCGTGCAATGGAAAATGAAGTTATGCCTGGAATATGGACCGTGACTGGAGTATATACAAAAGAGATATGTGATCGATTGGCCCGCTATTCTTTTGAGTATGCTCTGAAAAGACTAAAAACAGGTCGTGGAAAAGGAATAGTTGCATGTGCTCATAAAGCCAACATTATCAGGAAAAGTCATGGAATGTTTTATAATGCTTTTAAGGAGACTTCAATAAATTACCAAGACATAAAACTAGAGAACTATTATGCTGATGCTGTTTGTGTCCATCTATTGAGAAGACCTCAAGAATTTGATGTTGTTGTCTCAACAAATCTATTAGCTGATCTCATAAGCGATCTAGCTGGACAGATAGCGGGTGGCTTGGGCATGACAGCTGGAACTAATATTAATCCAGAAAGTAAAATGGGGCTATTTGAACCAACTCACGGTTCTGCACCAGACATAGCAGGAACGGGAAAAGCCAACCCTATTGGGATGATAAGAAGCGTGGCTCTAATGTTCGAATTTTTAGCAGAGTCTTATAGCGATAAAGATTGTTTAGAGGCTTCTATAGCGATAGAGAAAAGTATAGAACGAATGTTTACACTTGAAAAAAAAGAAACAATGCCAATAGAGCTTGGTGGAAGATCTAACTGCGAACAAGTTGGCGACTACTTAGCTAACTTTATTTTATCTGGAACGTAGTGCACTTTTAGAATTGATTGAGAACATCGTCCTTTTCCATTATTCTTCCACAAAAATGACAGCGGATGCTCAAAGATATATCATCCTTAACATGAAACATTGATTCAATCGGCTCTCTCGAATTTGATATGCAAGAGGGATTGTTACACTTGATTGTGCCTTTGAGAATTTTTGGGAGATTGACCTTTTTCTTATCCACTACATTATAGTTGCGAATTATGTTTATTGTGGCATGAGGAGCTATTAAAGCGATCTTGTCTACATCTCTAGGTTTAAGTTCCCAGTCCTCAATTTTGACAATATCTTTCCTTCCAATGTCTTTACTAGGAACATTCATGGCAACAGATACAACATGTTTTTCTTTTCCAGTTATATTCAGGATGCTAAGAACATCAAGCGAGTAGCCTTGATTGATGTGGTCTATTACTGTCCCATTTTTAATTTTCTTTACGTGTAGTTCCATTTTACTTGACAAGTGAATTCACGTGCATATTACTAACTCTGCAAAAATTTAAGAATGTTCCGTCTTTAAAAGTTTCTTTAATCTGAAAAAATTTTTTTATAGTAGCTTTTCAGAATTTTAATAAGAATTTAGGGGATTCCGTTTAAATGAACTTTGATGGGAGGGATATTGTCTCAATCAAGGATTTTTCAAAAGCTGAACTTGAACGCATAATGTCAGTCTCAGATTTAATGGAACCTTTGTCAAGAGAGGGGTCAGATATTCTAAAAGGAAAAATTATGGCTACTTTGTTCTTCGAACCAAGCACTAGAACAAGAATAAGTTTTGAATCTGCTATGCTTAGATTAGGTGGAAATTACATTGGTTTTGCTGAACCAAAGCTAACTTCAGTAGAAAAAGGTGAGAATTTAGTCGATACAGTAAGAGTCGTAGAAAATTACGCTAACCTAATTATTTTGAGACATCCATTAGAAGGCGCGGCAAGACTCGCTAGTGAGTATGTAAACATACCTATTATCAACGCCGGATCAGGCGCAGAAGAACATCCTACCCAGGCACTATTAGATCTTTATACCATAAAAAGAGAGATGGGGAAAATTGATAGATTGACAATAGCACTTATTGGAGATTTGAGATATGGAAGAACTGTTCATTCGTTAGCATATGCATTATCGCTATTTGATGTAAAACTGTACTTAATTTCTCCTGATCTCTTAAAAATGAGAAAAGAAGTCCTTGAAGAAATAAATGGAAAAATTGAGGTCTTCCAAGAGACTGACTTAAAAAAAGTACTTCCTAAATTAGATGTTATCTATATGACGAGAATACAAAAAGAAAGATTTCCAGATTTGAAAGATTATGAATTAGTGAAAGGGTCATATCGACTTTCTCGAGATGATTTAAAGTTTGTTAAAAGGAAAACCATTGTTATGCATCCTCTGCCCAGAGTTGATGAAATTACTTTTGATGTCGACGATACACATCATGCAAGATATTTCAAACAAGCATTTTATGGTTTACTAGTTCGAATGTCATTACTTTCATTGATCCTAGGAGGCATAAAATAATCTAAGTTCAGACAATTATGGCGAGTAATGAATTCTCTTTTCCAAAACTCTTCTTTTTGCTTTACTCCATAAACTCAGAGGTTTAAAAATCGAAGAAGAACGACTAAAATGTTTAAGGAAGTTTGAATTACATAATGGACACTTTGATAGAAATTTTGGAGATGTTCTTCCACAATTTTTACAGTATGAATAATCCGAACTGAATGCGAAGAACCTAACGCCTTTATCCGTAATTCTCTTTATCAGTTTATTAATAATTCTCGAATTATACTCTTGGTTCTTCAAGCATATCAACGCAAGGTGACCTCCAGTTAGCAATTCTTGGAATTCACTCTCTACTTCAAGTCTTTTGACAAGAGGGATCCTAGAATTTAAAGGAACTGTTGGCAAATCTCTATAGAATGGGCTCCCTTTGCTGCCGGATATCTTTGTTTTAGTAATTCCATAATTCTCAATATCCAGCTCAGCAAGTCTTGTCGATGCGATTTCCTGAGGGTGCTGAGCGATTACAAATCTTAATTCTGATTCTTCAGTAAATTGTCTTGCGTAATCAGATAATCTTTGTACTACTTCTAAACCAAATTTCATGCCATCTCCCTTATGAACGTTGAATCCTGTAAATGCATTAACGGCCTCATTGAGTCCTACAAAACTAAGAGCATAAGTTGTATTATCTACATTATAATATTGCTGTCCAGATGTTGAACCAGATAGATAGGTAAAGAGATTTTGTGTAAACCTTTTCTGTATTATCTTCTTTTTCTCAAGAAATGCATTTCTGACCATTAATACAGAAGTATCCAATAATTTGAAAAATTTTTCATCGTTTTCCTTAGCCTCATAGACAATTCTCGGTAGATTGATAGTGATTGTTGCCATATTTCCTGTTCTTATACAATCAGATTCCCATTCCTTTGTCCAATCGTTGCTCAATCTCGATCCAGATACGGTATAGTTTTCCTCTTCTCCGTCCTTAAGATATGCAAAATACGGTAAACATGTCTTCCCTGTAAAGCCAAATGCTTTCATCAATTCTTTTCTATATTGGCTATTATCAAACTTGTTCTTTCTTAATTTTATTATAAGATGGGGATTGAGAAGTGGTGTTGATAATGTTAATTCAGAAAACACTTCCATAATAATTTCAAAGATTAAATTTGTCTCATCCTCATAATCGCCATATAAACCTGATACTTTTCCATTAGGCCCAATAGCGTCTACACTCTTCAATATTTCAGGGACTCCCAATTCAAGGCATAATGATAAACTTTGTTTTTTGGGACTTAAAAGTCCATTATGGTATAGAGAAACGAAAAATAAATTTAATGCTTCCTTTATTCTGTCTCTCTCAATGGAATTTATAAAAGGTGCTAAAAACACATTAAACATGTCTATACCTTGATTTTTTGATACTTCCATCTTTACTGCATCATATGCCATCTTAATGATCTCAAGCGCATCATTGATCGTTTTTGGATTCTTAAGTCCGAACGCATCATTTTGGAAGAAAAACCTAATATCGTGTTGAATTTCTTTAGGTTCCAATGGCCAGAACGTTAGATCGGATATGTGAATAGACCCTGATAGATGAGCGTCAGCTACATCCCTTTGAAGAGACGTGAGAAGAGCGTATTCTTCCAAAACCTTCGATCCTGAAGAATAAAAGATATTTTCCGCATTCAATGCCATCTCTCCTGAAGGTTTGAAAAGTTGAGAGACATCATATACAGGCATGCCTAGTCTAGTTAGCTTATGCCTATATTCGTTTAGTCCTCTCTCAATTAAAATCGCATTAACAAATTCTCTTATCAACGGAGCGGTCAGATAAGTTGTCTTCAATTGAATGAGACGATCCTTTGCTTCTATTGCGATATCTTGGGCAATCTCAAATGGAATTTTTGCTTCAGTAATGAGCGAATTTGCAATCTTATCCTTATCGAATTCCTCTATAGAAAATCTAGATGTTCTAACGAATAATTTGCCTTTTTTTACAGCAACATATTCCTCTAAATCTTTAGCATATCCAATTACTAACTTGCCTAGATCCGCAATAGCATATTTTTTCCTTTCTTTATCTACAGTTATTAAACCTGACTCCATCAAATTCTTTAAATGATATACAAATTTTCCAGCATCTCTAACAGGATCTAACTTTAATGAAAACATAATTTCTGTATAGGGCATAGGTCCCCTTGAGTTCAGTATCCTGATAATTTGCAAACGGATTTTTGATGAGACAGAGTTAAAAACATCTGAACTTGCCTTATCGATTGAGTAAGCCATAAAGTATCACTTTGCCAAGAATGAGAAAATTGGTTTGAGAAATAATTTTATTAAGAATTCTTTTACATAAATAATATTTAAACATGCGTTGGTACACTTAAATTGATTGGGTATCTTGAGACCAATTATTGAAAAATCAATCGTTCTAGAAGCCAAGGATACTAAAGCGCGATCTTTTGAATTAGATTTTTTACTTTCAATCTTAACGGTTCAGGAATTATCTCATAAGCTTTTAAAATTGTTCCACTAGTTCCTAATAACATATCATCGACTACATAATTTCTTAAACGGAACCAATTAACTAGAGTTATTAGATTTATTACAAAAGAATTTTTTTGGAAAATTTTCTTCTTTTCAACCTTAGTATAAAGATTCAATTTTCTCTCTAATTCACGACACCAAACACAAAAAAAAGAATTGCATAAATTTAAAGTAGGATCTTTTTTTAGCATTTTACTAATGATTTCTAAAAATTCTTTTGCTGGAAATAGAATTGAGTTTGCCATCCCGATCCTAGCGTCTTTAACAAACCCCATCGTTCTTAAGATTGGCAGAAATTCTGGCAGCCTATCAACGCATTGTCTAGTGTTCCAAGTAAAGATTCTGACTATTCCATTCCTATCCATGAACTTAACGGCCTCTTTAAAAGGAACTATATTAAATAGTCCGGCCAGATACTGGGCTTCATGACGTATGGCAACAGCATTATCGTCTATTCCAATACATAATACTTTTCCATTCACCTTTGCAAGTTTCGAATAAGGCATATATGGTGAAGAATTTTCTTCATGGTCTTTTGTCAGATATTTTGCTAGCTTACCAATCGCAACAACGGAGCATGTTGGATGGCGGCTTCTGATTGAATCTTTTCTATTCCTTAATGTTTCAGGAATTATGCCAGTTACTGCTGGTGTTTTTTTATAGTCAAAAATATAATCTATTTTTCTAGTCGCGATTTTTGAAGGATGAAACGTTCGGGTATATGTATTCATCATTATCGTGCCATCAGGACCAATCGCTTCCAATAAGGCATCTATGAAAGCATTAGGTCCTCCTCTTACATAGCCTATACTTTTAAAAGAGAGAGAAACGGCTATGGTATCTCCTTCTTTCATACCTATTTTTCTCAGATCCTCAATTAGTCGCTCCTTTGAAATCCCTAATTGAAAGGGTGTGGCATTTTTAGATTTCGCCTTCATTTTTTGAGACCTAAAATTTCTCTTGCCTCATCTGGATTTGCTATATCTCTTCCTAAAATTTCTGCGATATTAACTATCCTCTTTACCAATTTTTCATTTGTGGCCAGGTCCCTTTTAGGATAGTGATAATATATACTATCTTCTATTCCAACTCTTATATGGCCACCCATCAATATAGCGGCCACATTTATCTGAGTTTGAAACCTCCCAATCCCAGTAGCAGACCATGTACTACCAGGAGGGAGTGAATCAACCAGGTATGCTAGGTCCCTTAAATCTGCAGGCATGCTTCCCAAAGACCCCAACAACAGAGTGAAATGTAAAGGAGGATTCAGAAACTTTTTCTTAGCTAAATATTTAGCTGTATTTATGAATCCAGATTCGAAGATTTCAAGCTCCGGGAGAATTTCCTTTTCTTTCATCATTGATGCTAAAGTCATTATCGTTTCAAGCGAATTTACACTCGCATATTTTGGGAAATTTAAGGAACCCACAGTTAAGCTTGCCATCTCTGGATTTAAATCAAGCACTTCCCCACGATGCTCAACTTGAGGGTGTATTCTACCGCTTGTTGAAGCACATATTATTATATCCGGGCATTTCTTCCTTATTTTGGAAATAATTTTTCTATAAACTTCTTTTTTATACGTAGGTTTGCCCTGCTCATCTCTAGCATGAACGTGAACCACAGAAACGCCTAGTTCATATACTTTATGAGTGTCTTCAGCAATCTCATCAGGTGTTATAGGAACGTAAGGTGTATCGTTTTTTGTTGGGATCATTCC
>JAOZGV010000163.1 GCA_026015225.1 Candidatus Bathyarchaeota archaeon | reverse complement strand
TAGTAATGTGTGCATTAATTAGTATATATATTAAAATTTCAATAATTTCAACGATTATTTTTCTATCTTTTCTAATAAAATTCTATAATTCTATTAAAAATAATCAAAGTGCATCTAGATCATTCTCCTTACCTGCTCAGGATATTCGACAATTAGTCTCAACTCATCTGGTGTTAACATTCTTTTAACATCATACGATGCTCTTTGTACTAACTCCAAAGTTTCATCTATTTCCTTAATTTCAATATCATATTTTTTAAGAACATGTTTTAAAGCACTTCTTCCACTAAAGGAACCAACACCGATTCTTCTTCCTGTCTCACTTTCCACTTTTGAAGGAATGCCCAATTCATCAGGGCCATATAATTCGTATGTATCATGGCTTTTTAGCATTCCATCCGCATGAATACCTGATTCATGAGAGTGTGCCTTCGAACCAATGCCTGGTTGATTGGGTGGTATCGGAATGCCAGTTGCTAAAGAGACATAATTGCATATCTTCCATGATACTTTAAGATTGATCTTCGGATCTAAAATATTACTTTTTTGTAGACCGCTAGAATACTTCAAGGATAATAAAACGCTGACCAAATCCGCATTACCAGCCCTCTCCCCCAAACCATTTATAGTTGTGTTAATAATTGCATCTACACCTGCATGTAAAGCACCCAACGCACCCTCGATAGAATTTGCAATTGCAAATCCTGTATCATTATGGCAATGAAGCTCTATGGGCAACTTAACCTTTTCTGCAAGTTGTTTAACTCGGTTGTAAATTGAAAATGATCTATCAAACCCTAATGTATCACAATATCTAATTCTATCTGCTCCAGCATCTTTTGCTGATAATGAGAATTCTTCTAAATAGCTCTGATCTTTCCAATGGCGTGTCCTTGAAGCATCCTCAGCATTAACCCCAATTGTTTTAAAGCCCAATTCTTTTGCTTTCTTAACAGCCTTTACCATTTGATTTATTACGTCTTTTTCGTTCTTTCTATCCCCAAATTTTCCTTTGATCATAACATCTGATGTTGAGATTGAGAGATTAATGTGTTTTAAATCTCTGAATTTGCTTGCTTTTTCTACATCCTCATATATAGCCCTCACCCAACCTGAAAGTTTTATAGGTGATAGGTATCCATATTCAGCCAATTCTAAGTTCGATTTTATATAATTTTCTTCTAGAGATACTACAGGGAAAGCAAATTCACTTTGATCAATTCCCATCTCATTAAGGTAATGGTTAATCATTGTTCTTTCCACGTAACCTATGCGCGTTCCGTAAGCTTGGGCACCATCTCTGTTAGTTACATCAAGAATGTATACTCTAGGTTTATCGGCACGAAAAGGTCCAAATTTACTATTCAAAACATGAGGCTTGGGGAAATCATCCATTATTTACGCCTTTTTATCGTCAAGAATTTAGAATCCATAATGAATAATTTAGAATTGTTGCAAAACTAACCCACAAGATATAAGGTATCAGTAACACTGCTGCGATCGTAGATATTTTATAGAAGATTAAAATAGTCAACAAGATTGCGATCCATAAAACTACTATAACTAAAAATGCGGCAAACAATGCTCTTAAACCGAAGAAAATTGGCGACCATATAGCATTGAGAAATAATTGTGCGGCGAATATAATTAAAGCAGTTTTTACTTGCGAACCATGAAGTCCTTGGCTCCAGACAAGATAGGCGGATATGCCCATAAGCGTATATAAAGTAGTCCAAACAGGCCCGAATATCCAATTAGGAGGATTGAAAGATGGTTTTTCTAAAGAATTATACCACGTAGGAATAGTAGAACTAGTAAAAATCGAGCCGATAAATCCAGCGGAATTACAAATCAAAATACTAATTATCAATCTTATAAGTTCAATTGATTTCATAAAATCGCCTTATGATTTAAGATACTAAATATACATAGAACTCAGTTCCTAAAAGGATTTTAGTCCTATAGGTTCAACAAAGCCCTCAAGTTTTAGCGCGAGTGCCAAAATAATTGAAGTTCATCATGTCACGCGCCTAAACAGAAATTGTTTAAAAACAGTATAAACTCATGTGTATATAATAGCCCGGGGGAGATTGGCTCGCAAGCACGAATTAATATCATAAAAACTCCCCTATTTTTTCTTTTAATATCGAATTCACGGGGACCCATACCCACTAGGATTCGAAACCTTAGAAAAATACTATGAAAATCTAAACGCACGTTAATGAGTGAGTAAAGTAAAATGTGGATCCCCCCAAAGATATGCCTTGAACTGGATAAGTGTATAAAATTCATATATGTTTATAGAGTGTGCATCTTTATGTAGACTATATTAGATGCTATTAAGACTTTTACATATCTTGTAAGTGATTCCACCAACAACAATCACTATTATGCCAATCAATATTGATACAAGATCGAGATAGAATGCAAGAAGTATGCATGAAATTAATCCTAGGAATGGAATAATAGGGAATCTTCCAATATTGAGAGGAACTTTGAAGGGCCTTTCAAGTTCAGGCTGTTTATATCTTAGCCATATCAATGAGAGATTAACGGATGAAAAGATGGCGAATGTAGCAAAATTTGTTACTCCCGCGACTAACCTTAGATCTCCTAAAAATACGAATATCATAGAGGCTAGCATCACGACTAATACAGCGACCCACGGCGTTCCACGTTGCCGATGAATAGTAGACAGAAATTTAGGAAGAGAGCCATCTCTGGACATACCATAGACCATTCTTGAACCAACAATCAAGAGAATTAGAACAGTATTTGCCGTCGCAAATAGCGCAATTATAGAGAGAATCAAGAATGCGTTTTC
>JAOZGV010000137.1 GCA_026015225.1 Candidatus Bathyarchaeota archaeon | reverse complement strand
TGAATTCTTAAGCTTTAGTTGTCCTTCGACATCAATTCCTTGTATTCTGATTTGCCTGTCATATCTAATTTTATCTCTTTCAGACAATTCTTTATACAATCAATCACCTCCACCACTTACCGCGGGTAATAATGTTACCTCATCCCCGCTTTTGACAGATGATTCAGGACCCTTTAGAAATCGTATATCCCTTCTATTGACATATACATTGATGAATCTTCGCAGTTTTTTCTCAGATTCAAATATTCTTTCCTTAAAATCATTTCCATACTTCAAAACAAGTTTTTCAAGAGCTTCTTGTACTGATGAAGCTTCAATATAAACTTCCTTTTCACCATTGGTTGTATTCGTCAAAGCTGACGAAAAAATCACTTTTATTTTTCCCAAAATTTCAACTCCTCCCTTAACTAATTATACTCGTTAAAGTTTCTATTTCTCTGTCGATTTGGATCAGCTCAGGAGTTAATCCCTTAATTGCCTCAATGGACTTAAAACCGCTTCCAGTTACATAGCAAACAACTTTCTCATCTGGCGATATGTCTCCCTGCTCCACCATTTTTTTTAATACTGCAATAGTAACGCTGCCTGCTGGCTCTGAGAAAATTCCTTCTGTTTTTGCCAAGAGTTTTATTGCGTCAATTATCTCTGCGTCTGTAGCGGATTCTGCGAAACCCTTTGTTTCATCTATTGTTTTTAATGCGTAAATTCCATCCCCAGGATCGCCAATCGCTAAGCTTTTTGCAACTGTATCGGGGTATTCAACAGGAGTAATTTCGTTTCTACCAGCTTTATATGATTGAACTATTGGAGAGCAACCCTCTGGTTGAGCGGCCGAAATCTTCACATTTTTGTTTTCGATAAAATCTAACTTTTTAAAATCGTTAAAACCCCTGTCTATGGCACACAATAATGCTCCACTTGCCGTGGGAACTACAACATGATCTGGCACGTCCCAATCCAATTGTTCGCAAGTCTCATAGGCTAAACTTTTTGAACCTTCTGCATAATATGGGCGTAAATTCACATTTACTATAGGCCAATCATAAATCTCAGAAGCTTGCAAAGCAAGTCTGTTTGCATCATCATATGTACCATTTATTGAAACGAGTCTTGCCCCATATATGGACGATTGTATGATTTTATTCGCTTCTATGTTGTTAGGTATGAATATGCCACATTTTAATCCAGCTTTGGCAGCATGGGCTGCTGTAGCTGCTGCTAGATTTCCAGTTGAAACACATCCTACACCATCTGAACCAAACTCCAATGCCTTAGTAACTGCAATCGACGCTGGCCTATCCTTGAATGAATAAGTTGGGTTTGTTGTATCGTTTTTTACATACAGATCCTTAATCCCAATTTTTTTAGATAGTTCATCGCATTTGTGTAAATTAGTAAATCCTGCACCTAGGTCAACAATCTTCTTTTCATCGTTGATGGGAAATAGTTCAAAATAACGCCAAAGATTTTTAGGTCTATTATTCAATTCTTTGGGATTTATCTCGATTTTATCGTAATTATAAATTACCTCAAGAGGCGCAAAGCATTCTTGACAATAATAGATTTTTTTAGCTGGATACTCTTTTCCGCACTCTCTGCATTTCAATGCTTTTATTCTTGTCACATCTCATCCCTGAAACTATTACATATAACAGAGATGTATTCTTAATATTAATATTTTTATGACATAAATATTCCTATAGGAATAATTAAAACAGAGAAAGAGATTAAAAGGATTGACGCATGTAAAACTATAAATTGCTCTGTGGATCAGGTATCCAGCTTATCAACCCAGTCCGGTACCTTGGCATCCTTTGCTTGGTCATAAACTGATCAGTACGGTTTGGTGTCGATAATCGGGGTACCGTCTAGGATGTCGAGGCCCTGAACTCTGACCTTGTTCTCTTTATGGCTTACTAATTTGACGATTGACATGCCAATAGGATTAGCACACACTATTAATAGTAGATCAGAGAAGAAGAAAAAATTTGCAAACACTCTGAAAAAAGAAGAGGATATGTCGAAGAGTTAATCTACACGATCGAAAAAGCGTCTTATATCCCAGTATCGTTTAATTGATCTATCTTTCACAAGTAGCTTAATTCCTCCAATCGAGTAGACATAAAAAAGATGGATCATCAATTTAGCGATCTTCGCCATCCAACCCCTTAAACTTATTCCATAAAGGCGTCCCACAGCATGTTCAGTTCCAATAGAAACCACCTCGCCGACCTGCTTTGGTATGAAATCCTTTTGATGCTTACCAACGAGTTTTGCATATAGGTTTTTAGCAAGAAATGAGGCCTGTATCATGGCTATATGAGCATTTGGTTCCAGAGGTTCATTTGTTGACGCATCGCATACATAAGCGCAGTCGCCTATATGGTAAACGTCAGGTGCGTTAATGGCAGCACAAATGTTATTTATTAATACACGTTTTGACTTACCAAGTTCAAATGCAGGGCATATTGACACTCCTTCAACTCCTCCAGTCCAAACGAATAGATCAGCATCTATTCTATCTCCATTTTTGAGGATTATTCCTTTATCATCAGCTTTAACGATCATTTGATTTAGCATGAGTTCTACGCCTTTAGATCGAAGAATTTCAACAGCTCCTTCAGTTACCTTTGGATCCCAGCCAGCGAGGATACTGTCTAAAGCTTCGACGATAATGATCCTGATACTCTCACGATTGATGCCATACTCATCGGCTAATTGAGGGAGCCATTCTGCGAATTCTCCAGCAAGCTCAACACCTGTAAAACCTCCGCCTCCTATAATAAAGGTAAGTGGATTTTCTCTGCCTTTCTTCAATGTAAAAATCTCTTTAACCCGCTTCTGAATTTGATGTGCTTCTTTAACAGATTTCAAACCCATCGAGTTTTCTTCTAAACCTTCAATTTCATAATAACATGTTTGACTGCCTAATGCGACTACAAGAATATCATACGGAATAATCAGATTATTTGTTTTAACGATCTTTTTTTTAATGTCTATCGATTCAACTGAAGTTTGAATAAACTCAGCTCGTTTCTTCCTGAGAAGCCATTCTATTGGAACGATGATATCTTTTGGAGTTGATCTCCCACCAGCAACCTCATGAAGTTTATAGAGGTATTGATGGTAATCGTTTTGATCAATAATCGTTATATTTACTCCACATAAATTTTTAATCTTAGGCTGAAAGTCAAGAATGAAACGAATCCCAGCTACACCAGCACCTAATACAACAATATGTTTTTGAAGCTCTTGCAATAAACCAACTCACATTTATCTAGCGCGCGCTTTTATTTTGTCCAAAATTTTATTTAAGAAGTTCTTTATTTTTATCTAGAATGTCATTAATTGTCTTCCTCAGTCTCCCTTTGGTCTTTATACCAATAACTTCTCCTAAGACTTTTCCTTTATAAAAGAATAGTAGAGCGGGTTTACCCACCACTCCATATCTTACCGCAATTGCATGGTTATCTATACTTTCTCGAACATTCAACTTTTTAAATTTCAATTTCTCATTGTATTCCTCTGCAACTTCCTTGAATATAGTATCGAACTTTAAGCACCAGTAGCACCCTTTCTCCCAAAAATCGACAGCTGTAAGTACTAGGGACTGAAGTACTTCTTTATCCCAATTGGTTGCATTTACATCCAATATATCTGTCATAGAAATCCGATTGTTCAATTAATTAAAGCACGCGCTATTACATATGCTAATGACTTATTCTTAATTATTAATTTTTTATGACATAAATATTCCTATAGGAATATAAAGCGTGCAACGATGGAAAAAAGGATATTATTAAATTAATCTGCACATCAGTCCATACAGAGTTCTCCCAATCACAAATACGTCAAATCCAAATAATCTTCTCTGTCATAAAGCGCGTTCACTTTTCGATCTTAACACGCGAATTATGGATATGTCGATTCGGATAATAATGCTTAAGTATATGTTTTCTTCCATTATGACTATAATAGTTTACAGGTGGTGTAAACAATTTTTCTACAAGTAATCACGAGGTCATTGTCTAAACGTAAATCTCGGATAATAATTGCGATGATTGCTGTTTTAATGGGAGCATCAATGGTAAGTGGATTGATGACTGTCACAAATGGAATCGAAGAGAAGTTAGCGCTCGAGTTCAGAAAATTCGGATCGAACATATTAGTAATTCCGAAATCAGATACTATAGAAGTCGGTTTTCCAGGAATGAGTTTTGGTTCCATAACTGAGCAACGATATATTGATGAAAGCGATTTATGGAAAATAAAAAAAATAGATAACTGGAGCGCAAACGTTTTGGGCTTTGCACCATTACTATACCAAGTTGTACAAATAGAACAAAATGGCATTTCACAAAATGTTGTACTTACAGGAACTTATTTCGATCGTGAATTTCCAAATATAGTTTTCAATGATAAGGTGTGGAGAACAGGAATCAAAAGGATCGCTCCTTATTGGAGTTTGGAGGGAAATTGGATTGAAGATACTGATAACAAAAGCTTGATTGCTGGGATTTCGGTTGCAGAGAAATTGAATCTGAAAATCGATGACCAAATAACATTGAACTATGAGAATCCAGATACCCGAGAGACTTTTACAGACCAATTCAAAGTTGCAGGCATAGTCAGCACTGGCGGATCAGAAGATGCACAACTCTTTATGACACTTTCGACTGCTCAGAAGATAAGCAACCGTCCTGGAAAAGTTCATTCGATTCAAGTTAGTGCACTATGTGTTGCATGTCCAGCAGAACTTATGGGTGAAGAGATAGAGATGAAGTTACCATATGTCCGAGCGAAGACTGTAAAAAATCTTGTGAATACAGAAATGATAATAATGAATCAACTTGGGAAGATGATGCTTCTGATAACTTTAGTGGTACTTGGAGCTTCAGGAATGGGTGTTATGACTACTACCATGACAACTGTCATAGAGCGAAGAAAGGAGATTGGCTTAATGAAATCTATCGGTGCTGAGAACTCGAAAATAGCATCCATATTTCTTGCGGAATCTATAGTCATCGGTGTTGTTGGAGGATTATCCGGTTATCTTCTTGGAAATGTACTTGCACAGTATATAGGAGAAAGTGTATTTGGTACCCAGATCTCACCTGTGCTGTCAATACTTCCTATAACCGTTGGAATATCTATATTTGTAACCGTCTTCGCTAGCATATTGCCGGTAAAACGTGCTACTTTGATAGAACCTGCAATAATACTAAGAGGTGAGTAACGAAATGACAAGAGATCAGATATTATTGAAGTCTGTTACTAAATATTATGATCCCTTGACTCGTGCTTTGAACAATATCAATCTAAATATTTCAAAAGGGGAATGGTCCACAATAATAGGACCATCTGGATCTGGAAAGACTACTCTGTTGAATTTAATGAGTGGTTTGGATAATCTAACATCTGGTACAATTATCGTAAATGATACAAATATCACTGGAATGGATCAAAAACTGCTAACTAAATTTCGACGTGAAAATATGGGGCTAATATTTCAACAATACCATCTAATTCCATATCTCAATGCATTAGAAAATGTTACTATTGCGCAATACTTTCATAGTAAAGTTGATGAGGCGGCTGCTCGTGAAGCACTTGAACGTGTGGGTCTAGGTCATAGGTTAGAACATCGACCTTCTCAACTTTCGGGTGGGGAGCAGCAACGCGTATGCATAGCAAGATCACTGATCAACAAGCCAGAAATAATTTTTTTGGATGAACCAACAGGTAATCTTGACATGAAAAATGGTGAGATCGTGTTAGGAATTCTAAAGGAACTTGTTAGTGAAGGTCACACTCTAGTTATGGTTACACACAACATTGATATTGCCAAACAAAGTGGACGAATAATAAAGCTGGTCGACGGTGAAGTATCCTTTGATTCATCTATAGAAGAAAACTATGATCCTATTCTTAAATTAGAAATGACCCGAGCATCAGAAGTGATAAATGATGAATGAGACGCGCATTTGAAACTTTTTTACGATTTAATTGTAGAAAATTATTTATAACATTGTTATAAATATATAAATAAAAAGGAGAGGAATTGTAAATGAAAAGGAAAAAGATTCAAAGACACTGTCAAATATGCGGTAATTATGTGAAACCTATGAATTATTCTAAACACATGTTGAATGTGCATGGAATGAAGGTAGACAAAGGGAGCTCGCAGAATAAAATTGCAATAGCTGCAATAGTATTGATTGCTGTCATAGGCTTAGGCTTAGGATTTAGTTCGATCTTTAAAACTACGAACACAAATCCGGAACTACAAAGTTCTCCAAATCCAGAGTTAAGTTCTAATGAGAACGTAGGGAATTCGGTACGAATCTCGTTATCTGAAATTGGAACATCGGCTAATTGGTATACTTATAATTCCAATGGGGTAAAGGTTAAATATTTTTCAGTTATTGGGAGCGATGATAAATACCACTTGGCTACAGATGCGTGTGATGTTTGCTATGGTAATAAGCTTGGTTACAAACAAATGGAAAATGTAATGTCGTGTAATAACTGTGGAAGACAGTTTGCGATCAACAGCATAGGAACAGAAAATTTGGCTGGAGGATGCTGGCCTAGTTATATCCCAATGAAAATAGACGGTAATTATTTGGTTGTCGAGAATTCAGCCCTAGATGGAAAGCGATTCATGTTCGAATAGTATGTGGGTGGACTAACTTACAGTAACACGAACAGAGGATGTGTTATATAAAGACCGTTATATATGGCAAAATTAATATAATCTAAACTTGGTTGCTCAATATTATGGTAAAAATTGATCGTGTTGAATTTGATGAGAGTGGTCTGACAAAATTTTTTAGTCCTACAGAAGTACGAATCCTAGAATTTCTTTGGACACGAAAAAAAGCTACCTCGGTTGAAATTCAAAAATACTATCCTGACCTTTCCGTCGCATGTGTAGCTGGGACATTAGATAGACTTGTAAAATCTGGTTTCGTAAAAAAGGAGATCGATGAGAGCACGAAGCGAGTAAGATTTCTATATTTCCCATCTAGTACGAAAAAGGAAGCGGAGACGAGAATATCTGAAAGAATATTGGAGAGTTTAGTTGATACTTTTGGAACGAGTGTTGTGGATGCATTTGATAGGATAAGATCAAGGAGAAAGTAGAAATGAGAGAATATCTCGATTGTTATTTAGGCTGTATTGCTTCTTCAAATTTTTTTGTTAATTCACTCATTTTTGTATTTATACCAATATCGATTATATTTTCCGCAATATATATAATAAAACGGGAAAGTCGATCCATGATATATGGACAAGGAGTTGCGACAGTCACCATTTGGACAAACCTTGCATTTATGAGGGATTGCGATATGTTCA
>JAOZGV010000122.1 GCA_026015225.1 Candidatus Bathyarchaeota archaeon | reverse complement strand
AGTTTTATTTGGATTAACCGACCAAAGGCACACTTTGTTTATGGGAGCATTTTTCCGATCTATTCCTGAATTCGCTATCAATATATTGTTCTTTAAAGTTAAAATGGCTCTGTGAGCCCCTCCATAGAATTCATCGGCCTCTCTAAGAACAAGTTCTACAAAGGAAGGCTCAAGAGAGTGCTTTCTTGCTATCTCTTTTGCTCTTTTTGTGGGAGTGATTGTTTTAAGATCAAAGACCCTCCCTTCGCTTGTCGCAACAATTTTATCTGCTGTTACTATGATATCCCCATCTTTGATTTTAAGATCTGCCTTATTAATAGCATCAAGTATTATCTTGATTATATCATCCCCTACTTTAACCAAGGGTGTTTTGACTGGATATACTTCCACGAATAATTTCGCTCCATTGGTTATAACTATCTATACATTTTGCCGCTTCCTACCATATTTTAAAGTATCATAGAAAGGTATGTCGGTTACTTCAGCTTTGATTGTTTTATTTCTTATTGATATATCTACTTGGGTTCCTAGTTCTGCATATTTTAAAAAAACATGGCCCAACCCAATACCATATCTAAGCAGTGGTGAAAAGGTTCCACTAGTAAGTTGGCCTATCTCTTTTCCATCAAATAATATCTTATTTCCAGGTCTAGGTACGCCTTTTTCTAGTAATCGAAATCCTGCTAACTTACGTTTGATCCCTTCAGACTTTTGTCTAAGTAGTGCTTTTTTTCCTACAAAGTCTTTTTTTTCGAATTGAACGACCCAACTTAATCTGGATTCCAAAGGGGTAGTGTCTTCATTCATATCATTACCATAAAGACACATTCCCGCCTCAAGTCTAAGAGTGTCCCGAGCGCCCAATCCAATAGGTTTTATTCCATACTCTCTGCCCGCTCCTAATATAATCTGCCAAAATCGCTCAGCTTTTTCAACCTCAGTTAATGGAGTATCCCAAAGAAATATCTCGAATCCATCTTCTCCCGTATAACCTGTCCTTGTAATAAAGACCTTTTGATCTTCTATATTGACCCAGCTCCCCCAATAATATCGTATACTTGAAAGGTCTGAATCTGATATGTTTTGTAAAACATTGACGGATTTCGGTCCTTGAACTGCAACCATTACTATTTCGTCTGAGACATCCTTAACCTTGGCGTCAAAGCTTTGCGCATTTTTTTTAATAAATTCAAAGTCTTTTTTGCGATTAGATGCATTGTAAACCATAAAATATTTTTCATCTTCAAGGCGAAAAGCAACCAAGTCATCAATAATGCCCCCATTTTCATTACACATTACTGAATATCTTCCCTGACCTATACTCGAAGAGGCTACATCTCGGGTTAAAATATAATTTAAAAGGTCTGCAGCCCCTTTTCCTTCGACAATACATCGACCCATATGAGTAACATCAAAAATACCCACATCATTTCTCACTGCTAAATGTTCGGAGATAATCCCATCATACCAGATAGGCATCTCAAAACCTGCAAAATCAATTAGGTGACCATTGCTTTTATGAAAATTATACAAATGTGTTTTTTGAAGCTCCATTTTTTTATTACCTCTTAATATTCGAAACTCAATTCGACTTTAAAATAAGAAAATCTTCTTTGCTAGTTATAGAGGCAAAATGATTTAAGAGCCTTACGCGATTTATCATTCAGAAGTGATATAATTTGAAAAATGCAAGAGAATATCATAAAGAAGTCTTTGATCTAATGCAAAAACATCATGATTGGTTTCAATCCTGTATCCCTCTGATTGCTAGTGAGAATATTCCGAGCTTAGCTGTACGTGAAGCCTTGATCAGTGATTTCGGAAATAGGTACGCTGAAGGTTGGCCTGGAGAGAGAATCTATGCTGGTTGCACTTATATCGATCAAGTAGAGTTGATGTGCATGGATTTAGCCAAAAAACTATATGAAGCAGAATTTGTAGATGTCAGACCAATTTCTGGAGTCGTTGCAAACCTTGTTGT
The DNA here is from genome assembly GCA_026015225.1 of Candidatus Bathyarchaeota archaeon. Lineage (GTDB taxonomy): Archaea > Thermoproteota > Bathyarchaeia > 40CM-2-53-6 > RBG-13-38-9 > JAOZGV01. The sequence goes on along the minus strand of JAOZGV010000122.1, from coordinate 7,012 downwards.
ATACGCTGCGTTTGCAGAGCCAGGGGATTTAATGCTTGCACTATCGATTCCATCAGGGGGTCATATATCGACTGGTAAGAAGAGATTGGGTGGAACCGCAGGCGCAATACGTGGCTTAGATGTGGAATATTTGCCACTGAATGAGAAAGAACTGAACATAGATGTTGATGAGACGATAAAAAGAACAGATGCTTTTGTTAAAGAAGGAAAAATTCCAAAATTAGTAATGTTCGGTGGAAGCGTTTTACCATTTCCGCACCCAATTAAAGAACTCGAAGAATACTTTCATAATCTAGAAACGACAATAGTCTTTGATGCAGCCCATGTAGCTGGACTCATTGCAGGGAAAAAATTTCAAGATCCTTTAAGCGAGGGCGCAGACGTTATGACGGTTAGTACTCACAAGACCATGCCCGGGCCTCAACATGGTATGGTCGTTTCTTGGGAAAAATACGCCGATAAAATTAAGAGGGCAACATTTCCAGGATTAGTTAGTAACCATCATTTACATAATGTTGCTGGAGTTGTAATTGCTCTGGCCGAAATGTTAGAGTTTGGTGAAGAATATGCTAGCCAGATCGTTCGCAATTCTAAAGCCCTTGGGCAGGCCTTGTATGAAAGAGGACTGAATGTTTTAGCTGAAAATAAAGGATTCACTGAATCCCACGTTTTGTTAATAGATATAACAAAACATGGTGACGGAGGTACCTTGGAAGAACAATTGGAAAAAGCCAATATAATATTGAACCGCAATCTATTACCTTGGGATATAAGGGAAGGCAGACATTTTATGCATCCCGGTGGAATCCGTTTGGGCACATCTGAGGTTACAAGGCTAGGCATGAAAGAAAATGATATGAATGATATTGCTGATTTCATAAAGAGAATTATATTGGATAAGGAAACACCTGAAACTGTCATAAAAGATATTACAGAATTTAGAAAAGACTTCCAGAATGTTCACTACTGCTTTGAAAAAGCTACTGAAGCTTACTCATACATAAAACTTGTCAATCAATAACTATCGTTTTTTAATACAAACTTAAAAGATTGTTCGATAACCATTCAATAAAAAATTAGAAAGAAATTATTAACTATATGAAAGGATAATTATGAATAATCTGATGGTGGGAATAAAATATGCAAATTGAATTACAGTACGGCAAAAACAAGGTTTATTTAGATTTAGAGGAGAGCATGATTAATGAGATAATTAATCCGTCCGATATGTCGCCTTCGCAAAATCCTGAATTGGAAATAAAAAATGCGTTAAAGAATCCGATAGAAGGTCCCACAATCGAAGAACTATCTCCAAAAGGAAAAAGTATTGCTATTGCAGTTGATGATATAACACGTGCTACACCCACTAATGTCCTGCTTCCCACTCTACTAGAACTTTTGCGAGCTGCAGGAGCAAGGAAAGAAGATATCAAGATCGTGATAGCACTTGGAACTCACAGAAAGATGACTGAAGAAGAGGTCAAAGAAAAATATGGCCCTCAAATAGTTGAAGAATATCATGTTGTAAATCATGCATACGATGATGAATCCCAGCTCAAGTATGTTGGAAAAATCGCAGATGATGTTCCTGTGTGGATTAATAAAGAATACCTGAGTGCCGATATAAGGATTGTAACTGGAAATTTGATACCGCATTTCAATGCCGGTTGGGCAGGCGGTGCAAAAATTTTGCTACCCGGATTGGCCGGAGAAGAGACCGTTGGAAGAATGCACGTTCATTCGGCATCCACCACTCCCAATGGTCTAGGAATGAAGGATAACCCAACACGACTAATAATTGATGATTTCGCTAAAAAGGTTGGGATTCATTTGCTTGTAAACACAGCAATAACACGACACAGAGAAATAGTGAAAGTATTCGCAGGCCACTTTATTAAAGCTCATAGGAAGGGATTGGAATTAGCAAAAAAGATTTATGGCGTAAAAGTATCAGGAGCGACAGACATTACCATTACCAGTAGTCATCCTGCCGATATTGAATTCTGGCAAGGATTGAAAGGTTTATTCTCAGCTGATATAGCTACTAGAGCTGGAGGAGAGATTATCGAGCTTACACCTTGTCCTGAGGGGATATCGATGGCACATCCAAAATGGATTGATTATTTACAATATGGCACAAGTGAATTGAAACAGATGTACGATGCTGGTGAAATAGAGGATTTTGTAGCTCTAGGTTTAGCATTAAATGTAGCCCATATAAAGGAGAAACATCCAATTTATTTGATCTCAGATGGGATATCTGAAAAAGATGCTGAGAAGATAGGATTCAAAAAATTCAAAAAATTGCAAGAAGCTGTTGATTTCGTGATAGATCGACGTCATCCTAAATCTAAAGTAAATATACTGACGTACGGAGGAGAAACTTATCCTATAATAGAATAAACTTGATAATGCCCATAGATGATATGTGATGATAATGAAATCATCGGTTGAACGTGTAGTCGAGATAAGAACTCCAAAAGCTATAATGTTTGGTGTTGGTGCTTCAGAAAAATTAATTGAACATATAAAAGAATTGACCAACGAGCATGTTTTAATTGTTACAGATCAAGGATTGGTAAAAGCTGGTGTAGTTGGAAAAATAAAGAAAACTATTTCCAATGCTGATTTTAAAGTTTCAATCTTTGATGGAGTAAAACCGGATCCAAACAAGGAATGCGTCTATCAATGTTTGAATTTGGTTGAAGCCAAAGATGCAAAGGTACTCATTGGCCTAGGAGGAGGAAGTTCTCTTGATATAGCTAAAGTTACAGCTGCATTAAGGATCAATGGAGGCAAAATAACTGACTATGTAGGGATTGGAAAATTGCCCAGAAAAGGACTACCAACAATTTTAATGCCAACAACTTCTGGAACTGGAAGTGAGGTAAGTCCAATTGCTGTTATTTCAGATCCAGATCAACATACCAAATTAGGTATAGTAAGTCCAAATTTATATTGTGATTTGGCAATTGTTGATCCTACCTTAACAGTTAGTTGTCCTCCAAATATAACAGCCTCTTCAGGCATGGATGCACTTACTCATGCTATTGAGATCTACACAAATAGAGTTTCAGTCCAGATGATCGATACATTAGTTCTTGAATCGATAAGGTTAGCAGGTCTATATTTGAAGACATGCGTTCACAATGGTGAGGATATAATTGCCCGTACTGGCATGGCTTTAGCTTCACTATATGCTGGTTTGGGCCTTGGGCCGGTTAATACCGCTGCCGTACACTCACTAGCTTATCCCTTAGGTGGGACATATGATATCCCACACGGGCTAGCAAATTCAATTCTACTTCCATATGTAATGGAGTTCAATAGACCTGCTTGTAAAATTAAATTCGCAAAAATTGCAGATGCTCTGGGAGTAAAAGGAGTAGAAAAAGAAGATGAAAAAGCTAAAATCGCTGTCGAAATGATCGTAGAACTTTCTAAAGAGGTTGGCATTCCTCAAAAATTAAGGGAAATTGGTATACCCAAGGAAGCAATTCCCAAAATGGCTGAAACTGCACTCAATGTAAAGCGTTTGATCAAAAACAATCCCCGTAAAGTTACTTTAAATGACGCAATCGCGATCTATGAAAGGGCTTATTAAGCGAGCGCTTTTTAAAAAACCTCATTATAATTAATCTTGATAAAAAATAAAAGCAATAATTATGAAATATCCTCATTCATTAAGGGAAGTAAGGTAAATGAAAGAATCATATGATATTCCAAATAACTTGCAATACACTTCGAAGCATGAATGGGTAAAAGTAATTGATGGAGGAAATGCTATTGTTGGAATTACTGATTATGCCCAAAAAATGTTAAAAGAAGTTGTATACGTGGAATTACCTTCGATTGGCAAAAAAGCTACAAAAGGAGAAAGTTGTGCAATAGCCGAATCTGTAAAAAGCGTTTCGGATATATATTCCCCAATAAGCGGAGAAATATTTGAAATTAATGAAGAATTAGAGAATGAACCTGATCTCATAAATAAGGAACCATACGAGCAGGGCTGGCTTTTTAAGATCAGAATTAATGATAAAAAAGAATTAGATGAATTGATGAACTCAGAAGAATATGAGAAACATATAGAAGCATTATCTAAATCCTAATGTGCTTTTATTTTATTTCCATTTTTTTAATTTTTATTACTACCTATCATAGATGCCCTGATTCTGCGAACATCCTAATTGTTAAAGAATCATTTCCCAACCTTTTTATTAAAATGATTCATAATAATACAAAATTTGTGTAAAATATGTCTAAAACCTTCACACATCAATATCTTCCAAATTCTGACCAAAAAATTAGAAAAATGATGTTAGATGAAATAAATGCAAAAGATATCGAACAACTTTTTATGGATATTCCAGAAGAAGTCAAACTCAAGAGAGAATTAAATATTCCTGAAGCATTATCGGAATATCAATTAAGATACTTTATTGAAAAAATTCTATCTAAGAATGTAAATATTAATGAAATCTCAACTTTTTTAGGCTCAGGTTGCTACCCTCATTATGTACCCGCTGTAGTCAATGAAATATTAAATCGTTCAGAATTTGCCACATCATACACTCCCTATCAACCTGAAACAAGTCAGGGTTTGCTCCAGGCCCTATTCGAGTATCAAAGCTTGATTTGCGAACTTACAGGAATGGAATATTCGAATTCTTCACTATATGATGGTTCTACTGCCCTCGGTGAAGCTGCGCGAATGGTAAAAAGGATAACTGGCAGAAATGAATTTTTAATCCCATATTATATAGCACCTGAAAAACTGTCGACGCTGAGGACTTATGCAGAACCAGCTGGAATAAAGATAATTAAAATCAAACAGAATAAAGAAGATGGGCAGATAGATATAGATGATTTGGAGAAAAAACTCTCCGATAAGACTGCGGGATTATATTTTGAAAATCCATCATGCCTTGGATGCTATGAAATAGAAGTTGAAACAATTTCAGAATTAGCGCATAAGCGAGAAGCTCTGGTTATAGTAGGTGTAGATCCAATATCACTTGGGATATTGAAACCTCCTGGAGAATATGGAGCCGATATCGTTGTTGGAGAGGGCCAATCATTAGGAAATATGATGAATTTTGGCGGACCGCTACTTGGAATTTTTGCATGCAGTAGCAATAAACTTCTCAGACAGATGCCCGGTAGAATAATCGGAATGACCACTTCCCTTGAGAGCAATGAAAGAGCTTTTTGTATGGTTTTACAAACAAGGGAACAGCATATAAGACGAGAAAGAGCCACCAGTAATGTCTGCTCAAATGAAGCACTCTGTGCGGTAGCTGCAGCTACATATCTATCTCTTCTCGGTCCAACTGGATTGAAGAGTTTATGTGAAACGATTATTACAAAATCACATTACACGATTGAAAAATTGGATAGTATCGATGGCATAAAAGCACCTTTGATAGATGCTAAACATTTTAAGGAATTCACAGTAAATTTTGATAAAACAAATTTGAAAGTAGAAGAAATTCATCGTCTTCTACTAGATAAAAAGATTCATGGTGGCAAAACTATAAAAAATGATTTTCCTGAGCTAGGCGAAACATCTCTTTATTGCGTTACAGAAACTCATTCTCAAAAGGATATCGATAAACTGGTTAACTCATTGAATGAGATAATAAGGTGATGAGATTTGGATTATAGACAAGCAAAATGGAATGAACCAACAATCTTCGAAATATCAAAGGATGGAAAGATAGGTCACATTCCTCCTAAACCTAGTGAAATTGAGCACAATCTAACGGGAAATGCAATTGATTATATTCCATCGAAGCTACTCAGAAACAAGATAGATCTGCCACAAGTATCTGAAGGTGAAGTTGTTAGACATTATATAAGACTTTCTCAACAAAATTTCGGTGTTGATTCTGGAATGTATCCACTTGGAAGTTGTACTATGAAATACAATCCAAAGATATGCAATCTGATTGCAAATTCAAGTAAAATTTCACTTCTTCACCCTCTACAAGATAAAAGTCTAACTCAAGGAATATTGGAAATTCTTTACAGCTTATCCTCTCACTTAGCTGAGATCACTGGAATGCATAAGTTTTCATTACAACCATCAGCAGGGGCTCATGGTGAGTTCGTTGGCGCTATGATAATGCGAGCGCATCATAAGAATGATGATGATCTTCAGAATAGAAATGAAATGTTAGTTCCTGACTCGGCTCACGGAACAAATCCGGCTAGTGCGGCTATGGCTGGATTCAATGTTGTTGTAATCCCTTCTGATAGTAATGGACGTGTGAACATTGAAGCCTTAAAAAACGTAGTGGGTGAGAATACAGCGGGATTTATGCTCACAAATCCAAATACTCTGGGTATTTTTGAGAATGAGATAATACAAATAGCCGAGATAATTCATTCAGTCGGGGGCTTATTGTATTATGATGGAGCCAATTTAAATGCGCTAATCGGTAAAGTGAGACCTGGCGATATGGGTTTTGATATTGTTCATCTAAACACGCATAAGACATTTGCAACGCCTCATGGTGGAGGTGGACCTGGAGCCGGACCTGTTGGCGTAGTTAAGGAGTTAGAAAAATTTCTCCCTGCGCCGACAGTTGAATTCGATGGTAAAGAATATTTTCTTGATTATGACAAAACTAAAAGCATAGGAAAAGTCAGAAGCTTTTACGGTAATATATCAATACTCCTGAGAGCTTATGCATATATTCTCTCTCTTGGAGCTACAGGTTTGAAGAATGTGTCCGAACTCTCCGTACTTAATGCAAATTATATTGCTAAAAAGATTTCAGATAGCGGATTGTATGAAATTCCATTCTATCCAGATGAAATTATTAAACATGAGTTTGTATTGAGCGCAAACAAAATTAAAAATGAAAAAGGAATATCGGCATTAGATATCTCAAAAAGATTACTAGATTATGGGATTCATCCCCCTACGATTTATTTCCCGCACAGAGTAAGCGAGGCGTTAATGGTAGAGCCAACAGAGACCGAAAGCAAGGAAGAGTTGGATAATTTT
>JAOZGV010000120.1 GCA_026015225.1 Candidatus Bathyarchaeota archaeon | reverse complement strand
TGATCTCAAGGGGAACTATGCCAAATGGAGATGAGTATGTACAGATTTGTAAATCCTTGAAAGCCTCGAAATTTCTTATTAAATATCTTATGAATTTATTGTGAATCAATGGTTTATTAGTGGGAGCGGGTAGTAAAAGCATTCTTTTAAAATTTCTAGGGGGTTTGTAATCTTCAATTATTCTTTTTCTATATCTGACTACTTCGGGTCTATACGTACTTTGCTTTCCAAAGAAAAATATTCCGTGTTTCTTAGAAGAAGGTGTGTTTTCCTCAAGAAAGTTCTTATATTTCTTAAAGCAACTCATGGCTTGAAGTAGTGAAGGATGACTTTTAGTGCGAATCTCAATTAGTTCCCATAATCTTCCCTCTATAATTGCTTCCTTTATTCTTTTAATTTCTTCGAAACAAATATACAGATTATGTCTGGAAAGAAATTCAATTTTTTTCTCAAAACTCAATTCCAAGAGATCCTTTGGAGTATTTTTCACACATATTGGGCAAGAACATGGAAAATACTTCATATCTTCAATCTTTGAAGTGCCATGATCTGTTAAATATCTTCCATTCCTTGCATAAATTACATAAGCAGCTGAGTCGAACATATCGCATCCCGAAGCCACTGCTAGAGAAAACATAAATGGATGTCCAGCTCCAAAAAGATGAAAAGGCCTATTTATTGGAAGATTAGACTTTGCGGTAAAAATCATATTAAAAAGAGTCTCAAATTTATAGCTTTCCATTACCTTAGTTGGACTTCCAAGAGCATATATGGAAAAATTTCTTTTACTCATTTCTTGAGAGCATGATTTAACTAAATCTATATACGTTCCCCCTTGGATTGGACCTACCCATAAAATATCTTTTCTTCGAATTTTCTTAAGAGCATCATCACCTCTCTTAAGAGTTTCATTTATAGTTAATTCTGCTTTCTTTCGACTTTCTCCAATACCTGTTGGAAAATCGAGTATTACCGCAATATCACTTCCTATATCTTCCTCGAAAAATACTATTTCTAAGGGTTCAACATCTATTTCTCCATAAGTTAGAATTTGATAAGCTCCGGAATCTGTGAATACAACTCCTTCAAATCCTAAAAACTCATGTATCCCCTTTTTAATAATACTCGATTCAAATTTTTTCTTTAGTAGATAAGCATTAGTCATAATTGCTTTGCAATTAAACTCGTTATATAATTCATCCATTGATATTGGCTGTTTTGTTATATTGACTACAGGTAATAGACAAGGGGTTTCAATATAACCGCTTTTAGTCTTTAATTTTCCAATTCGGCCAAGTAAATCTTTATATAAAATCTCAAAACTCCCAATATCAGTTGATAATTTTCTACGATTAAGCGTATTTATCATTCCTCCAGCTTTTTTGATGATTTGCTTCATTCATTTAAATTGTACCATTAGCAAAACCTCAAAAGCTAAATCACATTTTTTTTACATACTTTATTCTTAGAATCCGTTTCTAATTTAGATGACCTTCTATAAAGGGGATACTTTCCATAAAAATATGCTAAATAGGATTTTCTGAAGAAAAAAATAAGTAAAAAATTAATGGGTTTATTAGGAAGATTGTTCTTTTACAAATTCTTCATATATTTTTTGAACCCTTTCTGCTGCTGGCCCTCGACCTTCAATGATTCCCTTTTCTGTTACCCTGATCTTATCCATGACAACAATTACTCCCGCTTCTTCGATAAGCTTGACCATTCTTGGGAAGACTCTTTCTAATCTTTCTGCTAAACTACGAAGATCAAAACCTTTCTCAACGGTATACACTTGAAAGACCCTATTACCATTAATAAAGAGCTTATCCATCGTATTCTCAGAATCATCCTTTGCGTTCGTAAGACACATGCTCATAGTTTCTGTATCTATTCCAGAAAGTACACCTGTATAATTCTTGCCATCTGATGTATGAACCAAAACTACTTTCTGAAGTAAAGAAGCTAATTCTTCTCTAAATTTTCTTTCAGCTATTGAAGACATTTAAAATTCACCAAATCTTGTTCATCCAAGAATATTAAGGTATCCCTTCATATTATTTAGTTCAAATGCATTTTGCGAGATTTGGTTGTTTAATGATCTTTTTTAATGAAAAATAACAGTTTAAGAAGTCGTTGATAGTATCTTTTCGTATTTAAAAAGAAGTTTTACATTATCATCTTCAATTATCTTTTCCATCCAATCGATTACCTCGGATTTTAATGTTTTATTCTCAAGTTTATCAATAATCTTGGTCGCCACTTTGAGTGGGCTTAATCTTGTGACATCAATTTGATATACTTTCTTAGGATCAAAACAATTAACAACATCATTGAGGCACACTCCTAAAATTTCTGCCATAATGTTTTCAGCAATTTTTCTTTCTGAATACCCTCTTTTTCGTAATCTATACTCTAGAACATTAGGATCACATCTCAATACAAATGCTATTTTTGTCATTTCAGTATTTACAACCTGTACAGCATAATGTCCATCTACGATCACCGTCTCACTTTTTAATTGTCTTATTTCTTCTTGAACCTCTTTTGATATTGTATCGAAATCAGCAATGAAACAATTTCTTTTTTTGTCATATCCTAATGTTAAATTCTTGTTAAGAGCTAATTGATTTAAATCAATAAATGGAATCTTTAACCTTTTTTTTACAAATCTACATGTAACTGTTTTCCCAACTCCTGGCGTTCCTGTTATTAAGATTAACCTCATCAATTTCACTTTTTATAGGTAAGTTATCTGAATTCTACTCTTTTAGACACTTTTTAATGTCCAACAATAGCTAAATACTGTTAGTATGCACGATAATTATTAATTTATAAAAATGTGCTCCGGGCGGGATTTGAACCCACGTCGGCGGCTCGAGAGGCCGTCATACTTTCGGTAATTATTTTGACCGGACTATACAGTACCTTTTTGGGAAATTAATAATATACCCAATGTATACATCTATACTACCGGAGCATTTTTTCTTATTCCTCACTGAGATTTGAGGTTAAAAACGTGTTAAGTTTAAATCTCTTTGTGGCCAGACGTATATCATTCAACTTTACGGTTCTCCTCCCTGCATGGGATGCAAGTTCAATAGCATCTTTGCTAATGAAAAAAGCAACTTCTTCTAGAACTTTTTTTAATTCTTCAACAGCATCATCACCGACTCTCTCAGCACCTGCCAATTCAATCAATCTGTGAACTGCTGGATTAGACAAGCAATTATCTTTCATATTTTTTTACCTCAAAGGCTCATCTGGAAAATAGATTTAGTGGGGCATTCTATTTAAACTTAGATTTTGTAAATCTTGATGCATATCTATCATATTGAATTAATATTGAAATTAAACCTAAATTTATACTTGATTAAAAAAAATCATTTTAAAAGGAGATAATTTT
>JAOZGV010000104.1 GCA_026015225.1 Candidatus Bathyarchaeota archaeon | reverse complement strand
AACAACAGAAAATATTGTTGGTCTACAGAAGGTAACAAGAAAATGTGGAATTATTATGCTGGTTTTGGTAGGGGCTTATGTACTAGTTAGAAAAATACTTAGCTCGTAAACTCATTTTTCCGTTTGTGCATACTAGCAATAGCATGCGCTTTATAATTCTATCTCAATTAACAGTTTTTCTGAGAGCTCTTGATATCGATTTCTAATGGTTACCTCAGTGACGTCAGCTACTTCTGCTATTTCTCTCTGTGTCTTTCTTTCATTAGTGATTACTGTTGCGAGATAAATAGCTGCCGCGGCAATACCTGTAGGTGACCTACCACTCGTCAACCTCATTTGTTTAGCAACTTCAAGCATCTTTATAGCTATGGCCTCAGTCCTACCTGAAATCATCAATTTATTTGAAAATCTGGTAGCGTGGCGGCTGCTAAGCGATAATGGTGCAGAAGTTTCTAAATCTCTAATTATGAACCTGTAACTTCTCGCTATATCTTTCTTATCTAAACTAGAAGCAGTGGCAATTTCCTTCAAGGTTCTTGTAACACCGCATCGTCTACATGACAAGTAAATTGCTGCAGCCGTTATATTGCGAATGGATCTTCCGCGACAAAACTTCTTCTTTTTGACTTTCCTGTATATGACAGAAGCCGTTTCCATTATAATCTTCGAAAGGTTCAGAGATTTTGAAAGTTTACACAAATCGGACAAGGCTAAAGAAATACTTCTCTCGGTGGCATTTGAAACACGAGATCTCCTCTGCGATTGTCTCAGAGCGTAATGCTCCATTCTTTGCGTTGATGTCGATTTTCCACCTATTGATCCTCTATCTTTCCAGTCTATGGTAGTCGACAAACCTTTATCATGAATAGTGTAAGTCATTGGTGCGCCTACACGTGTTCTTTTAGCGCTTTGTTCATCGTTAAAAGCTCTCCACTCTGCTCTAGTGTCCATAATCTTTTCATCTATTACATAACCACAATCCATGCAAACAATTTCCGCGATGTTGTAATCTCTCATTAAATTCGAGTTGCTACATTCGGGACACTTTCTTGTTTTATTCTTTATCAAGGCGTCAACTTTGGCATCCCCATCAATGGGTGCATGTATTATGATAGATGATGTTTTTTCGAACTTTACCAGAGCGGTCACTTTGTCCTTTAGATAAGGTATGAAACTTAACCATTGCATATTAACGTATTGGGACTAGACCGCGTGAAATTAAATCATATAGTATAGGCATTTCTCTATTCTTTCTAACTTAACGCGCGCTATAAGATACATACAAACCTTTAAATGCGCTAAATGAGCCTTATTAGTTGTTAATTTTGTAGAGAAGTTTTCTTTTATTGTGCTAAAGAGCGTAACTACCAAAGCCACTTTTTCTGCAACCTAACTAAGAATACACAGCGGAGGTGTAATGATATAATGGAAGGTACAATTAAATTCTTTAACTCCCCAAGAGGCTACGGATTTATATCCCAAAACGAAGGCGGTAAAGATGCTTACGTCCATAGGGATGACGTCCTAGATAGTGCAGAGCTTAATGAAGGAGACCGCGTCTCTTTTGATGTTGTAACGGAGAGTAGAGGACCAAAAGCAAAGAACGTAAAAAAACTTTAGGTCTAACAGGTTTTTGCAAAAAACCTCAATTTCGGGACTATAATTGGAGGTGTAAAGAAGATGACTGAAACTAATGTTAAATCGAAACAAATCAACGATAAGAAGACAAGAACTCAGATTCCACGAGATTCAGTATTCATCGGGAGTAAGCCGATAATGAGCTATGTAACCGCGGTCATGATGTATTTCTCTGGAGGCATGAATGAATTGTCAGTGAAGGCGAGGGGAAACGCTATAAGCCGTGCTGTAGATGTAGTCGAAGTCAGTAGAAGACGATTTCTTGATAACTTGACTGTTGGCGATATTACGATAGGGACAGATGTTCTTGGAGAAGGTGGGGACACAAGGAATGTTTCGACAATGGAGATTAATCTCAAGAAATCAGATTAGTCGATTATAATTGAAGATAGATCTTCCATACTCGTGCTATTTTATTAACCCCTTTTTTGGCTAATGTTTCCTTAAACTAATAATAAATATAATGAATGTTGTCATTTGGCACGAACTCTCTTCAGCGAGTGCACGAAATGATTAATTCTAATGGAGTAAGAAATATGAGTTTATATTTTGTAAGACATGAATTTGGCAGACCAAGCACAATGTACAAGATCATATGCTCCGATGAGGCTGGTGTATAAGATTTGCGGGGATCATGGAAAAAAGTGTGCGATCGGCGAGGTTCACGATCATGGGATGAGGAAAGGCTAGAACATCTTATCAATATTTCACATAAGCATGACATTGATCCCTACGAGCTTTTGGAAAGTTTTTTTGAGGCAGAAAAGAGAAATACTGCCAGATGTGGATCATTAAAGATTGTGGTACGTGAGAGGGCCAATGATCACGCGATTTTTCTCTTAACAAGAGAAACGGGAATAGTCAGCCAGGTGAGTATTAAAAATATACTATGGGAAAACCCCATTAAGACTAAACGCGTCTATTCTAAACTGGTTGATTGTGCCCAACACTTTATAAAAGCGCATACGCCGCCATCATCTATTATAGAGTTGCAAAAGGGGATGAAAAAAGTGAACTTGAGAGCCAAGGTCACTGAAAAGCCGGAAACAGTGCTAAGGCACTCTCGATATAACGGCAATCGCGTAAGTCTTTGTGTTGCCATGGTAACTGACTACTCAGGCTCCATAAGGTTACCGTTATGGAACGAGCAAATAAACGCGGTCTCTGTTGGAGATGAACTAGATATAAAAAATGCCCACATAACAATGTTTCAGGGTTTACTCCAAATCGTGCCAAGCAGAAAGGAGGGTGGGCTAATTATAGTTGAACCTTCAAAACCAGCTGATATAAAATTGACAATCCATTCTAGCGTGTACTAGGGTAAGATGGTAGCGCGCGCTATGTTCTACTAACTATCAGTCATTGCTGCAATGACTCTTCTATCCAGGTATTAGCTCTGTTAATCCGTGTGTGTGTGTGCGCACCAAGGTACCCACACACACGCAACGAAATCTAATTCTAATTTTGGAAGAATCTAAAAGAGGATAAAGGGAAGGGGAAAGATGGAGTACCTGCATTTTCTATAATATAGGAGTAATTGTTATCAAAAAAAAGGTAATGATCCCAATAATCCACAAAATAATAGCAAGACTTACTATCCCGACAGCTTCCAAGGAACTTGGTCTTGTTTCTGCAAAAAATATCATACAAACCAATATTGCTGATAGAATTGTCCAAGGTATGTCAATTTGGAAGCAAAAACACTTCCATTGTCCTAATACCATTAAAAAGAAGAGTCTAATAGATAATGGAAGGCTAGCCGCTATTGTTAAAACGACCCACAATGCTCGAAATCTTAATTCCATTTTATCTCGGCTGCCTCTTCATATAAAAATATCTCAAAACTTCAATAATCTATTTGTAAATTATGTTACACTTAGGACAATAGATCTTTTCGATTATTTTCAAACTATAAAGTTGAGTTCCGCAATTTGGGCAATATCTAGGTACAAAAAGAAAAGGAAAGGATCGGATATTTTTTTGCTCGAACATAGACATTTATTATTCCCTCTAAATATTGTCGGGGAAAATCCCAGTGTTTGGTGGTTAAAAAGAACTAAGCTTTTAAAATTCTAATTATCGGAGATGGCATCTAAGATTTTTCCCTCTCGACAATTTTAGTGTTAAAAATTACTGTCACTAATTAATTAACCATTTTGTCTATTTAAGAATATTTGGATCAAAAATGTACTGTGCATAGAATGTATATTGAACTATTATAGTTCTTCATAATTACTAGCGCGCGCTTATTATTTTTGAAGGCTTTTTTCATACATCTAAGTAAAAAACAAGACTAAACCATATATTATGTGAATTTGGGAGAGTTATATAGGCGTAGATAAAGTTCTAACTAAAGAAGGTGCAGCTTAATGAGAAAAAGATTGAAGAGAGAGATGCATTCTACTGAAAGAGCTGACAACTTTTTATTTCCTACAATAACTATTGTCACAATCGGTGCATTGATTTTATCATTTTGGGATTTTATAGTACTTCAGCAGAGCGTATACAGATTTGGATGGCTTAACATAATTGGCTTTGCTTTTTTTATACCAGGTATTATTATCTACTTGGTAGCGAGGTTGACTTTGGGCAGATTTTTCTCTAAGAGGTTAAACCTGATCGAAGGGCATAAGCTTAAGACCCATGGTATTTACAAATATGTCCGCCATCCCTCTTATATAGGGAGTATTCTTTTTTGGCTAGGACTCACACTTTTGCTCAATAGCATTCTTGGTTTTTTAGTAATGCTTCCTGGGGTTATCCTAGTATTAATTCGCATTCCATTCGAGGAAAAGATGCTCATAAATGCGTTTGGTCAACAATATATCGACTATATGAAGAGAACCAAGAAACTAATTCCTTGCGTTTATTGATCTAAATTAGAATTTGGATCTTTTTTATTCCGTCGTCGTCGTGCGCACCAAGGTACCCACACACACTTTTTACTAACTTATTACTAACTCGCTACTCACAACTTACCTACTTCTACTTGTACACTTCTTAGGGAAAAGCGGTAAAAGTAGTACAATTTCATTTTAGTAGCGGACATTAATGAATAGGAGCGCGCGCTGTAAAGTCTCCCAAATTTTCTACATAATCTAAATAGTTCAGTTAATATCTTCGTTTAACTGGAGGAGTATTTTCCACCGGTTGATATGCCCGCATTCATCAGATCGATTCTTTTCAATTACTATGCGAGTATCTTCGTCCCAATTTATCTTTTGGAGGAGTTCGTCATAGTGGTGAACGGCTTTTTTTTCCAACCAGATATCAGTTTTGAGAATTGCTTTCGTACCTATCAATCGTGAAAAGAACCCAAGCATAAAACCGACAATCCAATATACCCATCTGAGTTTACTCGGTGTCCAACAATATTCAAAAAGTTTAACCCGAAAGTCCTGGACATGCGTCATTTCATTACACATAGCAACGATTAATTGATGGTTGAGTTCACACACTTTTTTCGTGATCTGAAACTGGTAGATGTTAACTGCCATCATTTCCATAGTATGTAAAGTAAGTAGTCCTTTTCTGATGCTTTTTAACTTATCAGAAGACATCCTCTGCCCTCTCATCCGGATATTCTCAGTCCGCATCTGGGTCCGTATTACTGATGTATCATAATCCACTTTATCTTTTACCTCTTGATCACACCTTTTTCCATTAAACTATTTTCTATAATTGTAGCAATTACAAAAAGATTAGCAATCGCATAATACAAGCTATTAGAATTTGTTTACAATTTTAAAATAAAAAAATTCGCAATGTAAAATATAGAAATAATTCACAATATTAATTGTATTTAATTCGCAGTACAATTTTCAAAAATTACTAAGCGATAGTAGTATCGCTTATTATATTTAAAAACATCACTAAATGTGGCATGCTCTGCATCAAAAAATATATTGAAAACTAGTAAAAAATTGTGTATGTTTCACTAACACTAATAGCATCAACAACAAATTGATGTTGCTGCTAGTATTAGCATACTATAATTACTAGATTACTCTATCTTCTTCTTTTCTTCCTCTATCCTATTACCTCAGGCATTATTTTATTGTGTGTGTGCGCACCAAGGTACCGGGGATATAGATAAGATAACGATTTTCATGTCCACGCGATCATCAAAAACCCTACCCTGCCTACATCCCTCGTACCTTATAAGGCACAAACAATGGAAAAAATAAAAATAATAATTAAACGCTATTTTTATAGTATTTAATAGCTCGTCCCTCCCAGTCTCTAAGAGAAGCCTTATTCTTTATAATATGTAGCATTCATGAGTGGATAGTGGTCTTGATTAATTTCATCGATAATATATGGCGTGTCTCCTATGCCATCACTTCCAGCGATATTCTGATAGAGCCCACTATACAAATCTACGCCTATATAATCACTCCAATAATTTCCACCATTTAAATAACCATCATCCCAAATATTTATTGGACACTGAGTTTCCCCGTTGAGAATAAAGTTAATTATGTGTTGATCGTTATCCACGAAGTCATTATTGTAAATAATATTGTCTTTTGATTTGGAGCCCCTTATAACTATTCCAGCTCCATTGCCATGGGAGTTTTTTCCTTTGTTCTCTCTTAATAAATTGCTGAATATAATGTTGTTTGATCCATCGATCTCAATGCCAATACCGTTATTTGTGATATTGTTACCCGATATCCTATTATATTTTGCATTCGATAGAGAAATGCCGCATTGCAGGTTATTCGTTATATAATTCCCGGATATATTGTTGTTAGACGTCGATTGCAAGCTGATACTAGGATTAACGTGTTCTTTTATATTGTTCCCAGATATTACGTTATATGAACAATCTTTAAAAATGCGAATTTCACAAAGTGTCATGTTGTTTCCAGATATTATATTATTCGTAGACGCTCCTAGAACGTGCTGCTCCTGATAAGTGCCAACTATTACAATGCCACCACTATTTTCCATATTGTTTCCATATATTTCATTATACTTTGAAGATTCAAGTACGATATTATTGAGATTGCGACTCAGATAGTTGCCTGATATGGTGTTGTTAGCAGACCAAAAAAGTGAAATGCCATAACCATTATCCGTTATATCGTTGCCTGAAATAGAACAGTTATAGGATTTATCAAAGCAGACTCCTTCGTAATAACTCACTATATAACCTCGCTTATCCTGTTTGATGCCACTATTCCTTATCGTAAAACCGCTAATGATTGTATTATTGGATTTTACATGAATTACGGTACCTGTGCAATTTCCATCGATTATTGTATTCTTTCTATCTTCTCCTATTAGAGAGATGGTTTTGTCCACAACAATGTGTTCATAATATGTTCCAGTTTTAATAATTATCCTATCTCCTGGTTTGGCTTCATCAATAGCTTTCTGAATGGTTCCAATTTTTGGCTCTTTCCAATCAAGTTGATTAATGAGCACAAAGGCCAGTGTCAGTATTAGAAACGTTGTAAACATTATTGCCAACATTGGTTTCTTCATTTTTCAACATCATTTCATTAAATACTTAATTCTTTATTTATGAGTATTGAACCTAGTTTGGGAATGCGTTATTCAATTGGCTCGCAATTTTAGCGCCTTACCTAGCCTAAATCAGCCTTATCGGAGTCTTTTTGACAATTCTTGTCGTAAGGAAATGGGATAAATCTTAAGCAATTTTTTTTAATTATTTGAAATTATTCTAGGAACCATTCATACCAGACTCCGCCCCAATATGTTGCAGTGTCGCTGCGTACCTCGATCCAAGGTCGATCTTCGTATATGCCTAAGGACATCTTCCATTGTTCCGATATCGCGTCATATTTCTTCGAGGTCTCATTCCACCCAGGCATGCCCGCGGCCCAACCATTATGACCGTCGGGTGGCATTGGGAGTTCGACTACATCAAGCGGCTTGACCAATACATAAAAACCTGCTGGAACTTGAAAGTCGTATCTCAGTATCCGGAGATTCATTTTGTTTTCTGTGCCCTTAACGGTGTATTCGGTTCCGGTGTCGACGTTTCTGAACGTTAAAGGCAGGCCATTTTCAAAATCATGTGGAAATGGATAATTTTTACATTTACGCGCTACACTTTCATCCACACTTAGAGGATTAAGAAGCACTCTTGCGGTGAAGAATTCATACCGCGGCGGGTTCTTCATGCTGCCCAGAATCAGGTTTATATCCTGATCCAGCGTTTCAAACTTGCTTGTGTAACTCCAGCCCTTATACTGATACCATTTACTGACTTCCATAAAGGGGAACTCTCTATAATGAAGAATATTATTGATAGGACAATATTTATCGCTCTTACAATCTTTATTCAAATATAGGATCTCTTGCTCAAGCAAGGGCCGGAATTGGAGAACTTGTTCGGTTATCGTTTCATTCATATGTTTAATGACCGTCTTTGCTCCCTGAATATCGTTTCTGGCGTGATAAGCCTCCATAAGCAAGGTGTAACCCTGGAGTTGAGCCATGAGATATCTGTTATAGAAAGCCCAGCTCTCTTCATACACTTGGTCGGTCAAACCTGCTAATTCTGTAGGTTGATGTGTTTTATTGATGTTATTTATTGTCGCCTTTTTCCAAAGATCGAGCATCCCCCAGGTGCCTCCTGTGCTTATCAGATTTTCGTGTATTGTGTTGAGGTCATGCCACGTTCCTGCATCAGTGCTCGTTATCTGATCCACTAAGTTATTGATTTGATGCATGATGTCGTTATATTGCGCCTCATTTTGCTTGAGCGATTCAATATATTCTGGATCAGAGTAGCCTATCAATAGATCATGGCGTATCTTGATATTGTCGACCGCTGTATCGGCTTCTTTCGACATAAAAGTGAAGCCTAGCTCACGTAGTGAAGCTTTAAGTTCTTCCTCCAACAGCCTCACTTGGTCTTTGAGGGCATCTATTTGGGCTCGGATCTCTTTTAGCTGCCTATTCTGCTCTTCGAGCCTTTGCTTGATCTCATCCAAATCCTTCTGTTCGGCACTCTTAACCCCAAATATGTCACTGAGAACCCAACCAGCTACAGCCCCTCCAATTGGACCGCCAAATTTATCTGCAACGCCTTTTCCCAAGGCTACAGCGAGATCCTTATAGTCCCCTAAAATCGCGCGCGAGTCGGTTGGTCCTCCGATACCGCCAGCGGCGACAAATACTTGCTGATCTCCTCGATCTATTCCCTCCAACAGAGCATCTATGAATGTATCGAAATCCCCATGCTCTTCTGCTTTAAACATGAAATATTCGTGGTCGAAAATGCCATGGTAATACACCGCACTATCGACGACCAGATCCATATCAATCAAATCGGGCACGCCCAGAAAATCTTTTACAGCCTCCTGGGCTTCGACGTAAGTCATCTCAGGATGTTTGTCCAGATACTCCTTGATCAATGTGGTAATCGCATTCAAATGGTAATATCTTATCTCGCTATAATTGTGAACCGCCCTGACGATTGTTCCGTTAAAAGGTTCGTTATCTATCGTTCCCCCACTTGCAACGATTGTAAAGTTATCAGGGATATAACTGCCCCACTTCCCTATCCCCCAACCAATTTTTATGACGAACGAACCAGTCGTATGGGTGACATCTTCCTTCTCAAAAACCTTTACTCCGTCCAAATCATAAACACTAACCGCTGCGCCAACAATCGGCTCATCCAAATGAACAAAGCCAGATACGTGGCTGAACGCTTTAGGTTGCATATACACCCAGTAGATGTATCCACCTAATCCTGCAACCAAAATTAAAACAATAACCAACATCGCTCTAATCTTTGTAATGTGAGTTTTCAACAACAAATTTTCACCCAATAAAATTATATTGAATAAATCATTACGCGCGCGCGCAATCGAGGATTGTATTTGTGCAACACACAAAATACAAACTTATATAAAAATTTTTCCAATTTTAATTCATCATTCATATCTGCAAATTTAAAATTAAAAAATAAATAAAAAAAAAGCGCGCGCGCTTCAATTGAAAAGACAATAAACGCTCGCTTTAGATTTTTGAAAAAACTCATCAACTGACTTTTGTCATAACTTTCTTTCTGCTGACCAATCGCCTGAAAACCCAGATTGTAAAGAGTATAATAACAATCAATATTACTAACGAGAACGCATGCATGCTGGTAACTGGGATCGATAGACCTTCAGTTGGTGAATGGGTAACCGAAGCTTCGGGTGGAATGAATATCTGGGGATCTTGATATATGATATTATCTCTGTCTTCCGGATCAATGATTGCCCACCTTTGCATCTGTGATCTTCCATACTCGTAGGCTTCCTTAATAGTCCCTCCTTCCCCGATTTTTTTCCAAAAAGGGTGAAAAAATATCGAACCAGAATTTCCAAAAACCTCTTTATTCGTCCCTTTCAAGATAGTTGCGGATTCCCAATAATATTCAGCGTCATTATTGTCTGCAGCCGAAGCGACAATTATCCTTCCAGGCCCTATCAAAGAAGAGGCGAAATTTCCGCTGTTGCAAAAATCTAGGAGAACCACAATCTCCCTGCATCGAATCTCGTTTAGCCATTCGGCAAATTCCTCCTCACCCAAAGAGCCACCCACTTCAAAAAGAAGAGACGCAGAGCTCTTATTGTCATGTTCTCCATGATCAATAAGGTAAACAATCAATTCATCGTTTGGATCAATGATCGAGGCTAAGTTCCGCATCTCTTCATGGAGTCTCTCCTTGGTCACGTATTCATTCTCGACATCGATTACCGCACCTTGGAGATCATTGTGGCCATCACCATCCATATCAATGAAATCATCATTTACATGATAAAGCATAAGAACGATCTCATCGTCAGAGTATCCAAGGTCTTTCAAGATCCAATAAGCCTGAAGCGCCTGAGCCGAAAAACTATCAACACCATATGCATTCGCACAAACAAAATTATCTGATGTACTTATGATAAGTGCAAACCTATCATCATGGGCATCCACAATCGGATTTGAAGCCATAATAATTGTCATAAATATACAGAGGAACGGCAGTATTACTTTATTCATCTTCAAAACCCTAATAATAAGAAGTAAATAAGTCTTAAACGCATCGCGAATAAAATTTCAATTTTTATTTAACTATCGCCACGCCCTAATATTAATCTGAAAGGGTCTACTTCTTCCCTCAATATCCTTAACTCTTCACTCGTTGGTGGATCATTATATTTTATCTTATTTGGAATTGCTACATCAAATCCGGTGTTCTTAATAACATCTTCTGTCCCAGAACCAGGATTTAGAGCATACAACCTCATCCTTTTTGTTTTCTCATCAAAATCGAAAGTACATTTTGTCGTATAAACTCTAAACGGACCCGTTCCTGGTGGCAACTCAATTCTCTCTCTGGATCCCGGTCCATCTAGATACCCTGGCGAAGTTATATAATCAACTTTATCGACAAACCTTCGATTTTCATGA
The DNA here is from genome assembly GCA_026015225.1 of Candidatus Bathyarchaeota archaeon. Classification (GTDB taxonomy): domain Archaea; phylum Thermoproteota; class Bathyarchaeia; order 40CM-2-53-6; family RBG-13-38-9; genus JAOZGV01. Next base: position 322 of record JAOZGV010000104.1, on the reverse strand, counting down.
TTCATAATTATCATAGTCTTCCAAGCAAAAGATGCAAAAGCATTCGCTCCACCACTACCTGGAAATCTGACTTTTGGAGCGTGATAGTCCCCAAGGACAGTAGAGTTTAGATTTCCATATTTATCAATTTGAGCCCCACCTAAGAAAGCATAGTCTGCATAACCTTGTTGGGCGATCTCAAATGCCTCAGAGCTATCAGCTGTCCTCAGCGCTCTCCAAGTTGTTCGGGAGCATGCAACAGATAGGGGGAGGGGGGGCATCTCAGGTCCTATACCACCTACCTCAAAAATCGAGGTTATTTTTAAATTTCTTGTCTTCTGAG
>JAOZGV010000102.1 GCA_026015225.1 Candidatus Bathyarchaeota archaeon | reverse complement strand
TTAATGTCGTTCTTGAAAGTTTCAAACATTTCTTTTGAATAAAGGGATCCAATTTAACGTATGGTTCTAATCCTGTTATTGAAAGTTTTTGATATTCGATTAAACTCTCGGCTGGTATTTCGATTTCGATATCATCATCTTTTTTTATAAAACAACAACAAGCTAATCTGTATTTATCCCCTAACTCTTTAGGGGATATTATTTTTCTTTCTGAAGGTGATATAGCCGTTAAAGCATTTTTTCCATTTCTTATAATGACTTTGCATTTTCCACAAGTTCCATTTCCTCCACAAAATGATTGAATTTCTATACCGGCTTTGGTTAGTGTATTCAAGAGATTATCTTTTACAGAAGCATTTATTCGAACTCCGTTCGGGAATACAACAACCTTGGCCATAAGATTTCACTTATTATAGAATTTAATAGAATACTGACAAAGAATATTATGCATTTATCTTAATAACAAGTAAATTTTTATCTTTAGCCTTAAATCTATTAATGGCTGTGACAATAATGAAGATTAAACCACCAGTACCTGTAGAAATCCTTGATTTAAAAAATTTTGTAAGATTAGCACTTGCACTTTCAGAATCACATCAAATAATTTGGTCTATGTCAAATAAAGGTGAAAAAATTCTTGCTTTGTTCACCGCCTATATGTATTGGGATGGCGACATTCCATTATTATCATTTATTAGGGAGACTAATTCAAAAAAACCATTTCTTGCATATAAGAGCAATTCATCAAATGGAGAAGAGTATCAATTTACCGAGAGTGCAGATGATCCTAGATACGTTTATGCATCGTTTATAGATATTAAAAAGATTCCTAAGCCTTTTAGGGAGTCCATCGAGTGTAAATATCCAGTTCTCAAGAAACCAATGTTAGTTGAAGTTGAAAATTTACTTTCTTTAATAAGAATTCTGTTATCTATTTCTGTGCGAGAAGATACAAATTTCCCACTCTGGCACTTTAAAAGAGATGGAACACATATAATTGGTATTTGCATACCTTTTGAGCATTATTATGAGGCCGATGCAATTCCGATCTTCTTCTACTTAAGACAAAATAAACCACCTTCGCATCCGTTTATAAGGTACTATGCATCAAAATCGTCTGGTGAAAAGGCTGAGTATGTAAATAATACATCTGATTCCAAATTCTTCTATGCCAAAATAATAAGTGTCAAAGACTTTCCAATTTTCTCCTAAATCAAGGAGAGCACATGCCTGGGGAAATAGTCATCAAGAGCTTTTGCATTTAAAATTTTAAAACCTCCCTTACTTAATGCCTCAACAAATGCTTCAGCCGTCTCTATTTTTGTGAAAACAGGAATTGAAAATTCTGAAGCTGCTCTTCGAATTATAGAACCATCACTCCTTCTATTGTCGTTATAGTGATGGGTCTGGGTATTGATTACAGCCTCTATTTTCCCACCAGATATTTCTTGAAGTATCTCGTTACTTCCTTCACTAATTTTTTTTAGAATGCTGACGTTTTCAACTCGATTTTTCTTCAAAAAGTTAGCAGTACCTTTTGTCGCAACGATTTTATATCCCAATTTTGTTAATTGTTTTGAAATATTTATCGCTCTAAGCTTATCGATATCGCAAACCGTAATTAGCACTTTACTCCCTACCTTTGGAATCTTAAATCCTGCTGCGATAAATGCCTTTAAAAGTGCATTTGAAAAGTCATAATCCAAACAAGCCGCTTCTCCAGTGGAAGACATCTCAACATCCAATACTGGATCAGCGCCTTTTATTCTCGAGAATGAGAATGTAGGACTTTTAACAGATGCATGATATATCTTTCTACTCTTTATTTTGAGTTCATCTAGAGTTCTTCCTACCATTACCTTACTACCTGCCCATATTAGGGGTATGCCGTTTGATTTGCTGGAGAATGGCATACTCCTGCTCGCCCTTAGATTCAGCTCAATAACATAGACTTTATCTCCTTTTACTACAAATTGGATATTGAAAGGCCCCCTTATCCGCAAAGTTTTAGCGATCATAGTGGTATAATTTTCGATTTTACTGATGATTTTTTCATCTACATTCTGAGGAGGTATTACCATATTGGCATCACCGCTATGCGTACCTGCTTGTTCGATGTGTTCTATGATGGCCCCTATAAGTACGCTTCTTCCATCACATACTGCGTCCACCTCCAATTCTTTTGCATTTTCTATGAATTTGCTGACAACGACTGGATAATCTCGCGATATTTTTGCAGCTAAACCTATGTATTCTTTTAGTTCCCTTTTGTTCCTAGCTACTCGCATTGCAGCTCCTGAAAGCACATATGATGGCCTAATTATGACAGGATATCCCACCTCCTCAGCAAATTTTATTGTTCCATCTATTGAGGTCAACATCCTCCATCTAGGTTGTGGAACACCCAATCTTCTTAGTAATGAACTGAATTTCGATCTATCTTCGGCCATATCGATGCTTGTTGCAGTAGTTCCAATTAAATTAAACCCATTCTTCATAAGAGGTATGGCCAAATTGTTTGATGTCTGTCCCCCAACACTTACTACTGTGCCGATTGGATTCTCTCTTTCTATTATATCCATTACCCTCTCTAGGGTAATTTCCTCAAAATACAATTTATCCGACATGTCAAAGTCGGTCGATACAGTTTCAGGATTATTATTTAGTACAATAACTTCATCTAGCCCCTCTTCTTTTATTGCCCATACCGTGTTCATCGTGCAATAATCAAATTCTACACTACTTCCAATTCTAATACAACCTGAACCGAGAACTAGAATCTTTTTTAGATCTCTGAAATCAATATCATCGTAATCTCCGCCATATGTGATATAGCAATAATTTGTTTGCGAAGCCCATTCTGCTGCCATTGTGTCGATTATTTTAAATGAGGGAAATATTTTGAAATTCTTTCTTAACGATCGTACTTTCGACTCTTTTATACTCAAGCATTTAGCCAGTTGCCCATCCGAAAAACCTAGTTTTTTAGCTTCCTTGAGAGTATTAATAAAATTTGTACTCTTTCTTATGGATTTCAATTTACGAATTTTAGCTTCGACTTTTATGATATTTTGTAACTTATGGATGAACCAAGCATCAATTTTAGTAACTTCTGAGATTTCTTCAACACTTATTCCTGACTTAAGTGCTTTTGATATCAAAAACAATCTTTCGTTAGTGGGATTCTGAAGTTTTTCGATTATACTCTTCTTACTCTCATTTTGCATTTCATTCTCATCATTGCAAACGAATCCACTTTTATCTATCTCCAACTCACGAATAGCCTTTTGTAAAGCCTCTTCAAAACATCTCCCTATCCCCATCACCTCGCCGACTGATTTCATTTGGGGACCGATTAAATATCTTGCGCCTTTAAATTTTTGAAAATCCCATCTTGGAATTTTTACAACTAAGTAATCCAAAGTTGGCTCAAAACAGGCAGTTGTCACTCCAGTGACTTTGTTCTTTAATTCTGGAAGTAAATATCCAATTGCTAATTTTGCAGAGATATATGCGAGAGGATATCCAGTTGCTTTGGAAGCTAAAGCACTGGAACGTGATAATCTTGCGTTTACTTCTATTGTAACATATTTTTCACTTTCAGGATCCAAACCAAATTGTATGTTGCATTCTCCAATAATTCCTAAACCGCGAATTACCCTTATTGATGCGCTTCGTAGCATCTGATATTCTCTATTCGTAAGTGTTTGAGTCGGAGCTACAACTATGCTATCTCCAGTGTGAATGCCCAATGGATCAAAATTCTCTAGGCCCGCGACAGTTATGGTATTATCATCAAAATCTCTCATTACTTCATACTCAATTTCCTTCCATCCATTCAGACTTTGTTCTATCAAAACTTGATGAACCATACTTTGCTTGAATGCTTTTCTGGTTATATCTTTCAATTCATTTCTATTTTTAGCAATACCTGATCCTCCACCACCAAGTGTGTATGCTACTCGAACAATTACAGGATAGCCAATATCTTTACCGATTCGTAATGAATCATCGACAGTATAGGCTGCCTCGCTTAAGGGAATTGGCACATTTATTTTTTCCATACTCTCCTTGAATAATTCTCTATCCTCTGTTCTTTCTATAGTTTCAATATTAGTCCCAAGGACTCTAACTCCCTCTCTTTGTAAAATACCCATCCTATGTAATTCAATACCTAAATTAAGACCCGTCTGTCCACCAAAACCCAATAATATCCCATCAGGTTTCTCACGTTTTATTATCTGTTCTAATATCTCAGGGACGCAAGGTTCTAGATATACCTTGTCGGCCATTCGATAACTGGTTTGTATGGTGGCAATATTTGGATTTATTAAAACTGCCTCGATATTCTCTTCTCTAAGTGCTTTCAAGGCTTGGGAGCCGCTATAGTCGAATTGCGGGAATGAAGTTATACCTTCATTCATTCCGCTGCTTGGCCTATTACTATGCCCCCGCTTCCAATTACCAATACTTTGCTAATTTCTTCAATCTTTGGCATTATTTTATTTCCCTCAAAAATTCATCAAAAAAAGCCTGTGTATCATTCGGGCCAGGAGATGCTTCTGGATGCCATTGAACAGCTGATATTTTTGAACCCTTATGTTTAATCCCTTCAACGGTTCCATCGTTAGCATTTACATAAGTTATTTCGAGTTCAGTTTTTTCAAGTGATTTAGGATCTATTGCATAGCCATGATTCTGACTGGTTATATGGCAATTATTCGTCTCTAAATTTAAGCAAGGATGATTTTGACCCCTATGGCCAAATTTCAATTTATATGTATTTCCCTTCCAAGCTAAAGCTATGATTTGAGCCCCTAAACATATTCCAAAAATTGGAATATCATACTCAAATACCTCTTTAAGAGTGTCAATCAAATAATCGATGCGTTTGGGATCGCCTGGGCCATTTGAAATTAGAATGCCATTGGGCTTAAAACTTAATATGTCATCGGCATTACAAGATGGGGGGATCTGAATTACCTCAATTTCTCGATCTATCAGGTGCGCTAAAATACTCCTTTTAACCCCACAATCAACTAGAACTGTTTTAAAATTTGAGTTAGATGGATGGCTGTAGATTTTTTTAGGACAGACTTCATTTACTAAATCTCTTTGATTTGGATCTTGAACTTGTTTTACATCTTCAAGTAATCCGTCGATAGATGGCTTTTCTTTTTCATAGTATACCTGTAATATTCCTAACATAGTACCGTGGGTCCTAATCTTTTTAGTCAGTGCTCTGGTGTCTATATTTTCTAAACCAGGGACATCATACTTTTCCAAAAAAGTATCTAAGTCCATACTCGAAGTCCAATGATTTGGTCTTCTGCATAATTCGTGAACAATATACCCCTCAACTTTAGGAGAATCAGATTCAAAATCCCTAGAATTTACTCCATAGTTGCCAATAAGAGGATAAGTCTGTAGCAGTATTTGGCCTTTATACGAAGGATCTGTTATGGACTCGGTATATCCAACCATTCCTGTATTGAAAACAACCTCTCCTGAAATTCTTTTAATAGCACCGAATCCTATTCCAGAGAAAACAGAACCATCTTCTAGAACTAGAACAGCTTTCTTCTGTTCGCAATTATTGTTGATCAGTGAACCCTTCTTAATCTGATATTATGGCTTTCATTTAAACTTTTCATCATCTAAAGAGCTTGTATTTGTTGTACTATTCGTCTAACTTGTTAACCTAAAATATACTCTTCTATTATTTTTCCCTTTGTTTTTAGCCTTAATCATCTCGATTGCTCCAACCTCTTTTAGGTTTTTCACGTGAGTGCCTCCATCCGCCTGTTTATCTAAACCCTGAATCTCAACGATTCTTAACACTGGAATATTTGGAGGTAATGCGTTAGCAAGTTTTGTCACGCCAGGTATTTTCACCGCTTCCTCTCTTAGTACTTCATACCACTTTACTGGGATATCTTTTTTGAACAATTCATTTGCTTTATCGATATAAGTCTGAAATATTTCTCGGCTGAAGTTTTCTAGATTAAAATCAAATCTAACCTTATCTTCTTCTAGTTGATTCCCCGTAATCAGGGCACCAGTTTCTTTCTCAAGAATTGCTGCCAAAGTATGTGCCGCAGTATGGTTGCGCATTAATTTATATCTTCGCTTCCAATCTAATATGCAATGGACTTTATCCCCCTTATTCAAACCAACCTTATCCACTTCGTGTGATATGCTTCCTTTAAATTTGCCTACATATATTGTATTGAAAACATTATTTTCATGAATAATCTTGCCTGTATCGTGTGGTTGGCCGCCGCCTTTTGGGTAGAAGACTGTCTGATCCAAGACTATGTAGTTTCCATCGCTTACAGCAACAACAGTTGCTTCACATTCCTTAAGGTAACTATCCTCTAAAAAAAGTGCTTTTATCATTTTGAAATACCATTAAGAAAAAAATAAAAATCTAATTGTTATATTCTTAAGATTTTTTTTAAATGTGGAAAATTAAGAACTTCTCTTCAACTCTTTGCTTACAAAATTTAACCCTAAATTGTTCAGTGTACTATCCTTGGGAATCCCATTTTTAGTCCAGCCTCTTTCTTCATAATACCAATCTAACATAATATCATAACTTGTTTTATTCAATTTTGCGCCTTTAAATGGTCCAATTGATGTTTCTTCATTGAACCATCTACTGGGAGGAATGTCCATTTCTCTATTCCAAAAACCAAATTCTCTTATCCAGTAGGATCTTATTAGAGTGTAAATTCTATCGGCAATTGTGTACAAATCATCAATTTTATAATCAAAACCAGTCACAGCCTTCAAAAATTTTTCATACCAGTTTAATTCAAAACCTAGCTCCACCCACGGTAACCTGCATGTGACTAGTGTTTCAAAAATTCCGCCCCTTATCCTCTGCATTTCTATTAATTTTTCAACTTTATTTGGAGTATATTTCTCTCTTCCAGCATTGACTTCCCATGATATTATCCAAGCATCTTTATGATGCGCACCGATTGGCGAGGTGCCATAAGCTAAGGCCATTCCGGGTGTTGAATGGCAATCATAAGCTGATATCTCAAGTCCTTTAATATTCATTGCCCAATTCTGAGAATTCTTTCCAATTTTTTGGGACATCAATTTAGTTCCTTGTGAAACTAGATTTCCTAGACCATCTTTATGTGCAATTTTCTCTAATAACTCCTGAATTTTTTCAAACTCTCCCCAATCAATTTTTTCGTCAATCAACCCATTCTGAGAACATTCAATTGTAAATCCTATCGAGTTACCAGTAGAAATCGTATCTATACCCAAATCATCAGCCATTCTATTCAAAAATGAGATCTGTTTAAGGTCGCCTATTCCAATATTTGAACCTAGCATGGCTACATTTTCATAATCAAGTTCTACTAACTCATCTTGAGAATCTTTCACAACGTTTCCACATATCATGTTGCAAAAAGGACAACCTTTCTGCGTTTCTTTAATTCGTTCCATACTCTCTCCATTTATTTCATTCGCATGCTCAAATACTCCTTCCTTAAAATTGTAGGAAGGAAGAACGCAATTTTCTTGGCTCCAATCTACTGTGATCATTGTACCTTGTCTCATCCATAAATCATATTCGGGTTTACTCCTGATATCCGCATATGCTTCTTTAGACACTTTTTCTAAAAAATTTTTATTTGAAATTGGGATTTCTCCTTTACCCTCAATGACGATGGCCTTCAAGTTTTTCGAACCCATCACCGCTCCCATTCCAGTTCTCCCTCCAGATCTTCCTCTCTGAGAGAGTATTGTAGAATACGGAACCAGATTTTCTCCTGCTTGTCCAATTAGAGCTATTCCAGAATTTTTACCATGTCTTTTATTAAGAAAATTTTCAGTCTCAAAAGTTCCAAGACCCCATAAATCCTGAGCACTTTTAATTTCGACTTTATTGTCGATTATATTAACATAGCAAGATTTTTTGAATTTGCCCTCAATAATTAAAAAATCAAAACCTGCTCTTCTCAGATTTACAGCTAACATACTACCTAAATTTCCATCACCATATCCTCCAGTTAGAGGACTCTTAGATGCGACAATAATCTTTCCACTACTTGGAATGGGCAATCCTGTTAGAGGACCAGTCGCAAATATCAATTTATTTTCAGGAGAAAAAGGTTTTACATCTTGCTTAACTTCATCCCATAATATTTTCGCAGCAAAACCTCTTCCTCCAAGGAATAGTTTAGCCAAATCTGGCTCGTACTTGTCTATAGAAATCTTATTTTTCGTCAGATCAATTCTAAGGAATTTTCCATTCCAGCCTAGCATTTTTCTCAATTCCACAATCATAAGTGTATTTCAGTTTATTGTAAAAGATTCTATTTCGTAGAATCTATAATAAAAGCTTTTTATGAAAGTAAATGAAAGATTAATTGAATTCATAAAGGATGGAGTTTAATAAGAATGGGTGGTCAAAAAAAGAAAAATATATCTCAAATGGGAAAAGCGCAAAAAACTCAAGAGAAGAAAACCGAGAAAGCAAAAAAAACTAAAGGGCAAATCCTTGCTGAAAGTAAACAAAGAGGCATTGATATTCCAAATATAAATGATCCTAAAATCATATCAAAATTAGAGAAGTTTCAAGTATTGACACCGTATGAAGTCTCATCTCAGTTAAATTTGAAAGTAAGTTTAGCAAAAAAACTATTAAAAGAACTTGAGAAGAAGAAAACTATTAAAATGGTTGAGGGGAATTCTCGTATTAGAGTTTATCAAGTAGCTTCATAAAAAACCTCTTTTATCCAAAGATGGAAAATATATCGATTAAATTGACTCTAAATAACAACGTAATTGTTCTGTGGATAATACAGCTCCTAGAAACACCTCTGGTTTGAGGATTTTAATTTGAGTGATATTGAGAATATAGTAAAAGAATTCATAGAAAGATCCGAGAAAAATGAAGTAAAATTTTTAAAAATAACCAATAAAGAGAAATTATCGCTGGAAAAAATGACTTCAAAATATATATGGGCAATCCAGAAATTTGGAAATAATAGTAAGATCACACGAAAATATGAGAGA
>JAOZGV010000097.1 GCA_026015225.1 Candidatus Bathyarchaeota archaeon | reverse complement strand
TAATTGGCATTAATTTCACCTTATTAATAAAATATGTTTTGTGTACATAAAATTTTAATTTATGAATGATGTGATAATTTTTTTTATATATTTAATTTAAAAGAGAAAGTAATTAAAAGAGTCAATTAATTAATCAAAATTTCAAGCAATTTTTCAATCATTTTCTCTTTTCTCTCATATATCTCTTCTTCAAACAGAGCGCGCGCTAGAGGAAAAGGTTCAACCCAGAGCGCTAGGACTGGGAATCACACTATACCTGCGTTTCTTTTTTGGGAGTAAAAAAACAGATCAAGTAGAATATCAAGAGAGAAAAATTATAGATAGTTACTGTTAGAAAAGTTTTTGTGGCGAGAGGCATAAAAGAAGCGATAGCTGCAATGATTATTAGGATAACCAATGGGTTTAGAATACCAAGCCAGGCTGGAAATCTGGAGTTCCTGGAAATAACCAGAATAAAGAAGATGATTGAGATTAGAGGTATAAATACCTGAAACGTATATGCCAGAGGTTGGCTGAAATCAATAAACAAATCAATCATATTATCAATTACCTGTTGCGAAGCAACGTTAACGTTCATTTTCAGGCGATAGGCGGTTGCGATATAAGACAAAGACACGTGGAAAAGGACGCCACAAAAATAAGCGATAGCACTGCTAATGAGCAAAATCTGTGACAGCATTAATGCTCGGCCTTCACGCTTAAGATGCATATATACATAATACATTCCAGCCCAGCCCAGCGGAATGCCAATCATCGCAAGATAATTGCTTAACAATAATCGCGAATGGCTGGCTTGGGAGAAAACCGTAAAAACTTTTGTTAAATCAACTGTGAAAACTGTTTCAAATCCATAAATGCCCTGAGGGAAAAAAGCAAGAAATAAGTCAGCCATAACTGATAAAAATGAGCCAAAAATTCCTACCATGGCAAGGATTTTCCAATTCTTGTTTTTTTCTTTTCTCCTTTTTTCCATGTTATTCTTCCTAATTTAGTGAATAGATGCTGGATTTAATAAATATATGCTGTCCATATACAGAGCGCGCGCGCTGTTAATAATTTGATGAGCTTATAGATGTTCGCATTCAATTAGGCGCTTTTATGCTTTTAATTAGAATCCGACCCGGTACATCATAAAGATAGTTCTAAAAAAGGATTACAAAATAAGTGAATTTTGAGCCTAAATGTAGCTACAATAATGCTGCGGGTCCCCGCGGGCCCGCCAACAAATAAATGTGAATCTTTTAGTACATGCACTCCACAGCTTGACTCTAGAGACCAGCTGAAATTATCTACACCTACACGTTTTTCAGGAAGTAGAAGAATTAATTTACGGTAGATTTTGATAGAATATGTGTTGAGGGGAGGCTATCCTCTCGATAGATGCGAATTTGATGAGAGGATGGTTGAAGCAGAGAAATATTTCTTCAGTTTAGGTTTAGCGCTGCAGCTGAGGAAGTGGGCAGGCGCGCGCTAACTCCTTTCATTGAGTTGGGGGTAAAGATCGCTTTATGTCTGAAAATGTGATTTTGATAGATGATGCTGGATGGGGAGACCTTATTTTGGGGGTAGTAATCGGCGCACTTAAACCCCCAGACCCCAGATACATGGAACGCAGGATCCCAGTCTCATCGTTTCAGCCACCAAACTTCGAGAATAAAAAATATTTAGATAACGCAGTGAAGATTGCCGATGAAATCGTTGAGGTTATGCGGCCTGACATGGAAACCAATTTTAAAGTATGCTCAGGATACGTTCTCTCCAGCATACGTAGACACTTGAGAGAACAGGAATTCAGGGTAGAAGAAGTGGAAGTCACAGGTGAACTTCAAGAAAAGGTTGAGCGAGGCTACATAAGATGGTGCAAGGAGATGGGAGTTCCAGTAGAAAGACTGGAAGATAAAAGACGTTTCTGGACATTTCTGGAATGGGTTGCGGAAAAACCTTTGCTAAGAGAAAATCTCGTAAAGACGGGATGGAAAAGCTGGAAAAAGAAGTGGCGAGAAAAAGCGCATGCTCTGGATAGCAGTAAACGCAAATAGCGATCTCGTGACCCAAAAACCAGATCAATTCGCTTTAAAAGTCAAATGGAATTCCTAAAGAGAGTTTGTTTGTATGGATTACTTGGAATACTTTAGCGTTGCAAGAATTGAGAGTTGGATTGGGTGGATTTTTAGTTTCGGTTTTGGAAGTATCTTCTTAGGTTCGCCTACCCTTTGGCGAATCATAAGTATCTTTTTTGCTTTCTCTTTTGCTACAGCCAGTATCTTTATTTTAAATCAGTACTTTGACCGAAAAGGAGACCACGAAAACAAAATCAAGTCTAATCTACCCGTTGCCTCTGGTAGGATAGCGCTCCGAAGAGCGTTAGTCCTTTTCCTTTCACTGATTATTTTATGTTTATTCATAGTATTTTTAGTCGATATAAATCTCATATTATTATTCCTCGTTTATTTTGCCCTTTGGACTGCTTATTCTGGACCGCTTTTACATTTTAAACTGTGCCAGTCGTGGATTTTATTATTTCAGGGATAGGTGCTGGTCTACTCCCATTTCTTATAGGTGCGGGCACATCTTATCAACAAAATATCAGTATTTCAGTCATCTTAATAAGTGCGGCACTGTTGATATCACTTCACTCTAGCGGTCATATTTTGCAAGCCCTTGGAGACTATGAATCAGACCATAAGGCGGGAGTTCAAACCTTTGTTGTCCAAGTATGGAAGGAAGAGCGGCGTTATTGTCATGGGATTTCTATTTATCATAACTGGTCTCTTGTCCATCATCTACGCCACATTTGGATCATTACCTCCCGGCTATTTTCCTCTGTATTTCTTACTGCTCCCATTTTGCATGCCGATTGCTGAGTCTTATATACTTACGATTAAAAATCC
>JAOZGV010000069.1 GCA_026015225.1 Candidatus Bathyarchaeota archaeon | reverse complement strand
TAAATTTTCCATTTATAAAATGAAAAAATTGGTTTCAATAAAATTATAAATCAAGGCATTGATTATGTCGGAAAGTTTTAAAATTAGAAAAAATGGCATAGACCAAATAATTTATCTTGAAAAACTTAGATCCATTCAAAGAAGTATTTGTAAAAAAATCGAGATTTCGGATCTTCAAGACAAAACGATAAAATTTGTATCTGGCGTGGATATAGCGTATTTGAATGAAGAAGCTATTATTGGTATAGCAACATTCGATTTTCAAAATAAGAGGCTTGTAGATAGAATTATTGAGATTGAAAAAGCGAAGTTTCCATATATTCCTGGATTTTTAGCATTCAGAGAAGGATTGCCGATAATAAAAGTTATTAAAAAAACGGGCATTGATTCAGACATCTATATGATAAATGCACATGGAATTGCTCATCCTGAGGGATGTGGGTGTGCATCCTATGTTGGCGTCCTAATTAAGAAGCCAACTATAGGAGTGGCCAGTAGAATCTTATGTGGAAGTTGTAAAATTAAACCGACCAAAGTTGGAGAATGGTCCCCACTAAATCATAATAGAAAAAAAGTCGGGGCCGTTCTTAAATCAAAAGATGGTTGTAGGCCAATAATTATATCAGTGGGTAACATGATTACGCTTGAAAAATCAATTTCAGTTGTGAAAGAATTCTTAAAAAATGGTAAATTGCCAGAACCACTCAAAGCCGCTCATGAGATTGCCGTTAATGAAAGAAGGCGATTAGTAGCTCTGAATAAGAAATAAATTTATTCTATTAATTTCTTTTCAAAAACCTTGATAGTCTTCTCTAAAGATATTCTTCTTGATTCTGTGACAATATCTCCTCTTGTTGCCTCTACTGTTCTTCTCATGCTATCGAGTTTTCTTCTGAAATTTGGAATTATGGCTGTATGGTTTATAGAAAAAAGGTCCTCATAAGTTCTTTCCATTAGAGAAAAGATCGAGAATGCCTTATTGGCATCTCCTTTCATCAAATAGTTAAGTACAACCCTTCGAAGCTCTCCAATTAAGTCAAGCAATCCTAATAAATATGGTACAGATTCTATGCCCAATTCTCTAGGAGATAACCTCTTTTCCTCAAAGAGCAAATGGTATAATAATTTTGCTTCAGTATATTCCTGATAAGCGGTTAAGACATTGCCGCTATATTTGAATTCTTGATTTGACGAGATTGCTTTTTCTATCTTCCTAAGATAATCTTCCACTTCCATCAGATTCTTTTTAGCTTTCGAAAAATTCTCCCTATGAATCTCAACAATGGCTCTTGCAGAAAATCTAATTGCTATCCTCGAATTTTCTAATATATTCTCTCTTGATTCATCTCTCTTTGCCAACATTTTTTCAACTAACTTAATATCTTTCTCAGATATCACAAACTTCACCATTTGTTAGGTTTATTGATCTCAACTTTTATTATGAATAGGTAACGGTTTATCAAGATTTGTTAAAAGTACAACTCTACTATCAGGTGATTCATCGACCAATTTATAACCTGTCCTTTCAGATAATGATTCTCCAAACCTTCTTATTTCTAAATGATTTGGCATATTATTGAATCTCATTCTTTTTCTGGAGTATCCAATATACATATAAGCCTTAACTTCAACATAACTTGGAGAAGCTTCTCTAATAATTTTAGAATATTCTTCTACGTTCTTCATATTGAGACCTTTTACGGATGTTAATCTTATTACCGTTGGGCAATTAAAGCTTTGAATCAAAGATAACGTTGTCATCAATTTTTCCCAAGCATTAGAAATTAAAGGACGGCAAATATCATAAAATACCTTTTTATTAGGAGCGCATAACGAGACATAAATCTGAGATGGATTGTTGCTAATTCGTTCCAATCTATCCGGATAAGTTCCATTAGTTACTAAAAAAGAAGTAAAATCTCTTTTATGGAATTCATATATTAATTCACTAAGGTCAGGATAAAGAGAAGGTTCCCCTGATAAGCTAATTGCAACATGTTTAGGTTCCATTGCTTCATTGAATTTTTTTATACTGATTATACCATCTTTGACTTGAGATTTGTATCCGCTTAAAAATTTTCGTTGGGCATTTATGGAATCGTATACTATTTTTTCTGCAGATTCCCATATCGGCGGTTCGGTCTCATTCCATTTTACTTCAAGATCATATGATTGGACTCTCCAACAAAATTTGCATCTCATATCACACCAAGCAACACTAGGTGTCATTTGTAAACATCTGTGAGATGAGATGCCATAGAATCTTGATTTATAACAATTTTTATCTTCGACTAGACTTTTATGGAGCCATCTGCACTTTTTCACTGCAGAATGGGTTCCAACTAGTTGATATTTCTGTTTCTTTAAAGCAGATACAATTGCCTTAGGAAGTATCTCTTCCATTTAATCACACATAAAAAAATAATGATTTAAAAATTAGAGGAGGCGATAAATAAAAAAAAGTCTTTTTTAGAATTATTCTGTTTTTATTATTTCTTCTTTAATTCCTTCTTTTGTGACGGTCATAATATCCAAGCTACCGCCGCTAGCTGCATCTCTAGCTAATGATGCTTTTAATGCTTTTATCGCAATATCTCGCCCCTCATCAATAGATAGATCATCTCGATAATCACTTTCAAAAACGCCTACTGCAACTTCTGCACCAGAGCCTATAGTCGCATATTTATCACCAATGACCGAACCCATTAAATCCAATACAAAGAGACTAGGTCCTTCTTCATCAACACCACCCACAATCGTCTGAGTAATATATGGAACAAATTTTCTTTGAAATAATAGATTGCCCATTAACTTTGCCGCAGATCTGACAGTGACATCTCTCTCTCTTTCATGAGCATATATACTCGAATATATTGCTGCCTCTTTCATAAGAACCTGCATATCTCCAACTAAGCCTGCACAAGCAGCTCCAATATTATCGGTTATTTTAAAGACCTTTTTTGCTGTGTTACTTACTATGAAATATCCATAAGAATATCTGCTTTCTGATGCCAGAATTACCCCATCTTTACATACCAGCCCAACTGTTGTTGCTCCTGGTAATGATTGAAATCTGTAAGACATGATTCA
>JAOZGV010000067.1 GCA_026015225.1 Candidatus Bathyarchaeota archaeon | reverse complement strand
CGATACTTATTATGATGAAAAGACAGAAGCAATATTGGCTACAGAAATCTTGAAAGATAAGCTTGATGGTGTAAGGATAGATACGCCATCATCAAGAAAAGGAGATTTCGAGGATATTGTTCGCGAGGTAAGATGGGAATTGGATATTAGAGGATTTAAAGATGTTAAAATATTTGTCTCTGGAGGTCTTGATGAAGAGAATATCGGGAGCCTTAAAAAAGCTGGTGCCTTTGGATTTGGTGTAGGAACCTCAATAAGTAATGCGCCAACTATAGATTTTGCCATGGATATAGTTGAAGTTGAAGGAAGACCGTCAGCTAAAAGGGGAAAATTAGGTGGAGCAAAACAGAGTTGGAGATGCCCGGAATGTATGGTGGATATTGTAAGATTGAGGGATGATAATAGTCCTAAATGTCCTTTATGTAGTGGAAGCACTAAACCGATGTTGGTTCCTTTAATAGAGAATGGCCAAATCGTTGCAGACATCCCAGAAATCGATAGTATCAGAAAACGTGTTTTAAAACAGATATCAAAGGTTAATTTATGATAAAAAATAAAAATCTATTCTAGCACAAGCTTAACTGTGTAATTTCACTTTAAACTAAGCTTCGTCTAGCTTGTTTACTGATTACTTTTCTTTTAAGCTTTGTACCACAAATTTGGCAAAAAATGGATTTGCATTCCTGTTCATATACTTTGTAACAGGCCGTACAATAGGTTTCCCAAATAAATTCATAGGTTATTCCAAATGTAGCTAATGAAGAGTAGGAAATCCCAAGATGTTCAGCCATGTTTTGAATGGCATAATCATCTGTAATGATTATTGGATCTAAACCTTTTGTTTCTAACTCAAGTGCCAATGCGATCACTTGTAAGTCAGCTTTTGACAGAGCTCCAATTTCGCCAAGTTTTTTAGATGTTTTAATTACTTCATCATTAAATTTCTTAGAAGATGGTATTATTGTCAGATGCCCCGATTCTATCGAAGTTAGTAAACGCAATCTAGCCATACTGCTTTGAGGTAGTTCTTCAATAACGGAAGGAACTGAATAAAATTTACCCTTATAAGTGGCATTCAATCCCGAAATAAATGCACAAGTATCTAGAACATAATTATTCATTATATTCCAGATTTCCTCCTTTTAAAGGATTCAATGTACGAAATAAATTTTTATACGTGAAGCTTTTTTCAATCCGTATAAAGACTGCCTTTTTATCGGATTTTTTTACTGTAAGCTTTTGTTCCGGTTCAATCCATCTTTGATATCGTCCATCTACAGTAACAAATGTCTTCATTTTTGGATTTTTTGATATAACTTCAATAGTATTCTTGCTTGGAATAACAATTGGACTAATATGCTCCAAAGGACATAAAAAAATTAATACAAAAGCATTTAACGAAGCATGAACTATTGGACCGCCAGCAGATAATGCATGCGCGGTAGAACCAGTAGATGTTGCTATTATAAGAGCATCAGCTCTTGACTTTAAAAAGAAATTCCCGTCTAAAGCTACCTCAAAATCAATCATTTTCCAAGGCATAATTGAAGCCATCAGAACTTCATTGAGTCCATCAACGATTTTTTCATTTCCAAGCATTATTGAAAGCTTATTATGTTTTTCTAAGTTAAAATCTCCAGCGATGCATTTTTTGATAGCTTCGATAGCATCCTTTGGACCTACTTCTGTCAAGATACCTCTCCTGCCCATATTTATAGTCAGGATAGGTGTCTCAGGCTTTGGAATATTCATGCAAGTTTTTAGAACGGTTCCATCTCCTCCTACAGTAATCATTAGATCAACATCCATTTTAGATAATGAGCTTGAATTCTTCAAAGCGAATTTTTTCGCAAAATCTTCGTCCGGAACAACTTTTAAATTGTGTTTCTTTAGGTATTGATATATTTTATAAGACAAATCTAGTGCATATTTATTGTCGAGCCTTGGAACTATACCGATTGTATTGAACGTCATTTTCAAACAATTAATTGTAATAGTATGCCTAAGTAAAAGTCTTTTAGGAAGTTATCATAAATTTTATCAACTATTTTTATTTTTGGAGGGATGGATATGAGTAAACCTGCAGAATTGGGAAGCATAAAAGTTGGCAGATACATCTTACTAGAGGGTGAGCCTTGTAAGGTAGTGGAGTTCGAAAAAAGCAAGCCTGGAATGCAGTACGATTAAATACTGCCCAGCTAGCATGGCTCTGCAAAAGCTAGAATAGTTGCCATTGGACTCTTTACTGAACAGAAAAGGAATCTGCTGAGTCCAATAAGTGCTAGAATAGAAGTTCCAATTTTAGAAAAAAGAAGTGGTCAAGTGGTTTCAATCATTGGAGAAACGATTCAATTGATGGATTTAGAAAACTATGAAACTTTTGAAACTGAAATGCCTAAAGAAGATGAGATAAAAAATAAACTTGCACCAGGAATTGAAGTGGAATTCTGGAGGGTTTCCGGAAGAAATAAAATAATCAGAACAAAATAATGAAGCACATTCGGAAACATAATATTTTTTAAACTTCATTTTAGGTTGAAAGCATGAAAAATGTTAATCAAATGAAACTAAGCCCCGATATGCATATTGAAAATCTTATAGACGAAATGGAAAAAACTAAAGTTTTAGGTGCAGGAAGACTTTCGAAGGCAACTAGACTTGTTTCAGAAATATTGGGGGATAAGAGATATACAATTTTCTTAACATTAGCTGGGCCATTGGTTCCAGGTGGCTTAAGATCACTCATTAGATTCTTGATTGCTAAGGGATATATTCATGGAATAATATCAACAGGAGCCAATGTCACTCATGATTTAATAGAGTCCATAGGTATAAAACATAAAGTTGGCGATTCTAGGGCAAGTGACATAATTTTAAAAAGATCAAAAATAAACAGGATCTACGATATCTATATAGAGCAGAAAGCTTTTGAAAAATTAGAAAAAAAGGTTCATAGAATTTTAGAAAAAATACCTGAAAAAGCTAGAACACAAATACCCTCCTATGAGTTGTTATGGGAAATTGGTAAAAAAATCAATGATCAAAATTCAATATTAACAACCGCTGAAAATATGAAGATTCCTGTTATATGTCCTTGCCTGCAAGATTCCATACTTGGTTTACATTTATGGACATTTAGTCAATTAAAACCTTTAAGTTTGAATCCATTTTCTGATTTGACCAAACTTACTGATATGATTTTTGATGCAAATAAAGTAGGAGTAATTATACTAGGAGGGGGGGTTCCAAAACACCATATTTTGATCGCTAGTACACTGCGTGGAGGCGTGGACACAGCCATTCAAATTACCTTAGATAGGCCAGAAGGAGGGGGATTGAGTGGAGCACCTTTAGAAGAGGCAATAAGTTGGAGCAAGATTAAATCAACTGATCGCATTGTAAATGTGATTGGAGATGTGACTATGATATTTCCTATAATAGTTTTATCAGCAATTAGAAAGATAGATAGATATAGTTGATTGTCTTATTTGATTCCCTTTACAATTATAAAAGGATATTTTTGCAGTATTTTGAATTAATCTAAAAACAGGAAAAAATTTAGCATATTTTAATAAAAATAATTAGAATATTATGGGATGTAAATTTGAGCGTACTTGGAAGTCTTGGCGAATCATTAAGCGGATCTGTTAAAAAAATTTTTAGATTTTCTATCATAGATGAGAAAGCCGTAAAAGAAATAATAAAAGATTTACAAAGAGCATTGCTACAAGCAGATGTAAACGCAAATCTTGTTCTCGAATTATCTAAAAAAGTGGAGGAAAGATCATTAAGGGAGAAAGTTCCTACTGGAATTTCTAGAAAAGAGCACATCATAAAAGTTCTTTATGAAGAGCTAACAAAATTTTTAGGAGATAAACCAGTCGATATTACTACCTCTCCTGAAGAATCACATATCATAATGTTAATAGGTATCCAAGGAAGCGGAAAAACCACAACTGGTGTTAAAGTCGCTAGATTTTTTCAGAAAAGAGGGTTAAAAACTGTCATTGTATGTGCAGATACTTTTAGACCTGGTGCTTATGATCAACTCAAGCAACTTGCAGATACGACCAATATCGAAGTGTATGGAGATAAAAACGAAAAAAAATCTGAAGTAATAGTCTCTAAGGCATTATCCAAATTAAAAGAGGAGAAAACCGACTTAATATTGGTAGATACTGCTGGAAGACACAAGGATGAACAAGCTTTAATGAATGAAATGCAGAGAATGCATCAGCTGATTAAACCTAATGAGGTCATACTCGTTATCGATGGAACAATTGGTCAACAGGCTATGAGACAAGCCAAAGCATTTAATGAGTTAACAAAAATTGGTACTATTATAGTTACAAAACTAGATGGTTCAGCTAAAGGCGGCGGAGCACTTTCAGCGGCAGTAGCTACTGGAGCAAAAATCAAATTTATTGGAACGGGAGAAAAAATTGATGATTTAGAACAATTCATTCCTTCGAATTTTGTTGGAAAATTATTAGGTATGGGCGACATAGAAGGGCTAATTAAAAAAGTTAAAGAAGTGGAAAAAGATGTATCAAAAGAAAAAATTAAAAGTTTTGCTAAAGGAAAATTTACCTTACAAGATCTATATGAACAAATGGAAAGTATGCGTCGTCTAGGACCATTAAGAAAGGTTTGGTCTATGATTCCTGGAGGCCATAGTATTTCGGATGAATTAGTAGATGTTGCTGAACAAAAACTTGATTCTTGGAAAGTAATTCTTCAATCTATGAGAAGGGATGAATTGGAGGAACCAAAAATATTGAATGCTTCGAGAATAAGACGGATTGCAAGAGGTTCAGGAAAAAGTGAAAAAGATGTTAAGGAATTAGTAAATCAATATAATACTGTTAAAAAGATGATGAAAAGTTTTAAAAGAAGGGGCACTACCATCTTTAAGAAAGCCCGAGTGCCTTTTTAAAAGTAACTTCAATTTAAAAAAGTACTTAATCAATAATTTAATAAAACTAATAATATAAGAAGGAATGAATTTTGAGAAAGTCAAAGGGCTATAGATCAAGAACGCGTAGACTTCTCTCCAAAAAACCTAGAGAGAGGGGAAAAATCAGCATCAGTAGAATTCTCCATAATTATTTGCCAGGAGAAAAGGTTTGTATTAAAATTGATTCGGGGATCCACAAAGGCATGCCTCATAGAAGATATCATGGAAAAATTGGCGTTGTTAAAGAGAAAAGAGGTAGAAGTTACGTTCTTGAAGTGGGGGAAGGGAACGAGACAAAAATACTGATAGCGCGTCCAGAACACTTTAAATCACATGAGGGATGATTGTTTGCCTAAAAAGATCCTTAAGGAAAAAGAGATCGCAATAGCTGAGGTAAAAGAGATTCTTGAGAAAGTTGATGAGGAGGAATTAGGAGAATTCCAAAGAAGAGTTTATGAGTACTCCAAAAAAATTTCAAGTTTTAAGAGCGCTAAAGTCAAAAAATTGGTTAAAAAAATTATTGATGCGCATAAATTAACAATAAGTGAAGCTATACAAATCGTTAATTGTATGCCTAGCTCAATTGAGGAAATAAGATCAATTCTCTCGGTAAAGGGAAGAACTTTTCAAACAAATACTTTCGAAGAAATTTTAAAGGAATTAAACAAATTTAGAAAGAAGTAATACTCAATATTCCTTATATAAATAAGGTAATATGTATTAAATTAATAAAAAACATACTTCTAATTTTAATTATAAAAATAATTTTCTATTTTTCGATATTAAATTAAATGCTGAAAATTATGATAGATTGCAAGGTATTAAATATTCTGTAATGCTATGAGAACACAAATATTCAATCAATAAAATAACTTACATACATAGACAAAACGCTTTGGTGAGTGTAAAATTGACTAACCCAGCCAATCGAAGAGATTCTATTGAATTACATAAATATGATGAGAAGAGTCTATCTAAACGTTCTTATGAAGAGTTTGCCTATGTTTTAGATCATCTTCCTCATGGAAGACAAAGCTCTCGTTTTATAACAGGTCCAACTGTACAGGTTGTAGGCGAAACTTATTTTACTTTACTTGAAGTTGAACTAAAAATCGGAGCTATTGTATCTATTCAAGAAAGAGTATACATTGGGAAGAATAGAAGAGAAAAAATTAATCGAATTATCGGAAGAATTAACTATGATGATCTAACAGAATCAGCTAAAGTCGAATTGATTTCAGTCATAGAGATCTTAATATTAAATAATGAAGAAAAATTTATTGATTTTTTCAATAGAACTCAACCGGTCACTCATAGAATGCATTCACTAGAATTATTACCAGGCGTGGGAAAAAAATTAATGTGGCAAATTTTAGATGAGAGAGAAAGAAAACCGTTTTATAACTATAAGGACTTACAAGAAAGGACTGCTTTAGCTGATCCGATAAAGATTATTGCGAAACGAATTGTTGAAGAATTGATTGGGGACTCCAAATACAAGTTATTTGTAAAGATGGGATAATCATGCATGTATCGTGGAATAAAACTAAAGAAGAAATTTGGACAACACTTTTTAATAAATGAGAAAATCAAGCATAAGATCATAGAATATGCAGATATATCAAAAAAGGATGTTATTCTCGAGATAGGAGCAGGAATTGGATCGCTCACAACACCTCTTTGTAAAAATGCCAGAAAAGTAATCGCAATAGAAAAAGACGGAGAATTAGTTGATTTTTTAAGAAATGTATTTTCAAATGAAAAAAAAGTGGAGATAATCGAGGGCGATATTCTTAAAATCAAATTACCTAAAGCTAATAAAATTGTCTCAACGCCTCCTTATAATATCTCTTCTGAATTGATCTTTCTTTTATTAGATCATGGATTCAAAACGATCGTTCTTGTATTACAAAAAGAATTTGCACAGAGGCTTGTTTCTAAACCAGGTTCTAAGAATTTTGGGAGGTTAACTGTAATGGTCAGATACAAAGGAGAAGTCGAATTGCTTGAATACGTTTCTAAAGAAAATTTTTATCCTGTTCCTAAAGTTGACTCAGCAATAGTCAGAATAGTCCCTAGAAAGGATATTCCTAAACTAGTCTATGACGATTTATTCAATGATTTTGTCCGAGAATTATTCTCACAAAGAAGAAAAAAAACAAGAAAAGTAATATCATCTTTTATGGAAAAAAAGATTGGGGGATATTCAAAAAAAATAATTCTCCCAAATAAATTGGAAGAAAAAAGAGTTTATGAACTATCCAATAGTGAAATCATAAACCTATTTCTTTATCATACAGCTAAAAAAGATTTGACAAAATATTAAAATTATGATATTATGGTGAGATGGCCTTGAAGATTCGAGTTATTTTAATAGAGCCGGAGAGCGAGGGAAATATAGGCGGAGTTGCTCGGGTAATGAAAAATTTTGGATTTGATAAATTATGGTTAATTAATCCAAAAACTGAAATTGGAAAAAAAGCAAAAACTTTCGCAATGCATGCTGAAGATATACTTTCGGAGGCAGAGATCGTTAAAAATATTAATTCTGCTACGAAAGGGTGCTCATATATAGCTGGAACGACTTCAATATCCGCCAAAAGTTCCAGTAATCTTTTACGTATCTCCATTACACCTGAAATTTTTGCGAAAAGAGTTGCAAATATTAATGGAGAGGTAGGATTAATATTCGGTCGAGAAAGTCGAGGTCTTTCTAACAAAGAACTTGAAAAAAGCGATTTAATACTTAATATACCTTCAGATTCTAGATATAGAGCTTTGAATATTGTCAATGCTGCAGCAATAATTTTGTATGAATTATTCAAAATCAATTTTAGTCTAAATAAATTCTATATACATGAGGCATTTCCTAGAGAAAGGTCAAGGATCATAGAATTGTTTAATCAAATAATCATGAAAACAGATATGGCAGAATATAAGCAAAAAATGGCGCAACAAGTATTCATAAATTTAATTTCTCGAAGTCTAGCTTCATCGAGAGAAGTAACTATACTGACAGGTGTTTTTAGGAAGATATCTTATCTTCTTAAGAGTACAAATGCAAGGATATAAATTTTGGTTAGCGCGCGTTCATATAATTACTTAACAAGTTAGTTATGAAGAATGGAAATTCGTTCATTATGAGGGTGAATTTTTAGTAAAAAAAATCCAAAAAACAAATTAAGAAATAATCTATAAACCGATTTTTTTACAAGGAGAAGAAACAACCGAAGACTTTACAGAACTTAAATATTAAAGCCTTATATATCAGAAGGTGAATTTTTGCTTTTCAAAAATAATATTTGATACAGAATATAAAAAAGATAGATTCTAACAAACAATATATTCTAATTCAAATGTGTTCATTCGGAGTGATTGTATTGAAGGGGAAGGATTACAGAGTTATTTCAGGTCAACCATATACTAGAAAAAAATTTATACATGGGGAACCCCAATCCAAAATATCCAAATTCATTATGGGTGATTCTAAAAGGAAATTTTCATACAAAATATCAATGATGTCGCTAAATGCGGTGCAAATAACTCATAACGCTCTCGAAGCTGCTCGCATAGCAGCAAATAAGATATTAGCAGACGTCTTGGGAGATAAGGAATATTTAATGCATATCCGAGTTTATCCACATAATGTTTTAAGAGAGAATAAAATGATAGCCACAGCAGGAGCCGATAGACTCCAAGAAGGTATGAGGAGATCGTTTGGAAAACCTTTTGGGAGAGCCGCAAGAATAAAAGAGAATCAGGCTATAATAGATGTCTATGTTAATGAAAAACAAGGATTAAAAGTTGCTAAAAAAGCACTAGAAACTAGTGCTAAAAAATTACCAACGTCTTGTAGAATTGTATTTGAAAATTTGGATAAAAGAGGTTCTTAAATTTCTTTTTGTTTCATAATCTATGTAATGATGGATTTTTTTCAATTTTAAGATCAATTTAGGTATTTTTCATATGCTAGCATTTGATCTTGAGTTAGAACGCGTTATCAACGAAATAATCGATAAAAAAGCAAATAAAATATTCATTCAATTACCTGAAGGACTAAAACAATATGTTTTAAAGATATCGGAGATACTTGAAGAAAAAACTGAAGCTACTATATATTTTTCTTCAGATCCGTGCTACGGTGGTTGTGACTTAGCTATAAAAGAAGCAGAGGAACTTGGATGTGATTTGATTATTCACTTTGGTCATTCTCCTTTTATTACAAATTCGACTCTGCCAGTTCTCTATATAAGAACAAAAATTATTTTAGACACAGATTTTCGAAGAAAGATTGAGAAAGACTTACCCATTAATAAAAAAGTAGGAATTGCTTCAATAATCCAATATTTGGAAATTATAAAAGACATTAAGGAAATGCTCGAGTCTCGTGGATGTAGTGTCATCATTCCTCCTAAAATTGGAAAAGTCGAATTTGCTGGACAGATATTAGGATGCGAATATTCGTCATTAAGAAGTATTTTAAATAAAGTCGATTGTTATTTAATTATCGGCAGTAGATTCCATTCCCTAGGCGCGTCCTTGAAGTTAAAGAAACCAGTTTTTCTACTAGATCCATATTCGGAAAAGATAGAAGATATGGAGTCTTTAAAAAAGAGTGTCTTAAAACAAAGATACGCATTAATTTCTAAAGCGAAAAATCTTGACAAATTCGGGATCCTAATTGGTATGAAAGCGGGTCAATTCAATAATGAAAGTGCCTTAAAAATAAAAAAAATTCTTGAATCCCGTGGGAAAAAATCCGTTCTCATTGCAATCAATAACATATCTTCGAATTCTTTAGATAATTTTACGGATATTAATGTATTTGTAAATACTGCTTGTCCTAGAGTAGGTATAGATGATGTTACAAGATTTAATAAACCCATATTGACCGAAAAAGAGTGCATGGTTGCCCTCGGAAAATTGAATTGGATTGATTTATTAGAGAAAGGTTTTTTCTAATCCTAGTGTTATTAAGATAGTCTGAAGGAAGTAGATCAAAAATGCACAGTACAAATAAGAAGAAAGTATTAGTTTTACCAGGTTCAAAGCTTGGGGTTGTAGAAGAATTTATTCCTGGAAAAGGAACTTATGAAAGAGAAGGTTCAATATATTCAAGAATTATTGGGCATGCAAACAAAGATGTTGTAAATAAAAAAGTTGAGATAAGGCCTTTAACTGATAATCCAATTCTTCCATCCAAAGATAGTATTGTTACAGGCATAGTTTCGAGCGTTCAAGGCAAAGCTGCGACATTAGATATCTATCAAATCAATGCTCATACCCTTAAACGCCCTTTTACAGGCATGTTGCATGTATCTAGATGCAGTCCCAAATACGAGAGAGGAATAACTGATGTTTGCAAACTTGCTGATTTGATGAAAGCTAAAGTTGTTGATGATAAGGATGGCTTTATTAAACTAAATACCGTTGATGCAAATTTAGGTGTGATAAGAGCTGTCTGTTCAAATTGTGGAAGCTTTTTAGTCTATAAAAGAAATGGATTAAAATGTAAGAAATGTGGTAATTTCGAAAAAAGAAAGGTTTCAGATGATTACTTTAAAAAAGAATTGTGAAAGGAATAAAAATTGGTATTAAGAATAATTAAAAAAGAAAAAAATGAGATGAAAATCGAGTTAGACGGAGAAGATCATACGTTAGGCAACCTTATTCAACATACTTTATTAATGGATAAAGATATTGAATTTGCTGGATATGATCTTCCACACCCCCTTTCTAGAAAGCCAATAATTTATCTGAGAACTAAAAAAGGTTTGAAAGTAGAAAATGTTTTTAAAAGAACTTTAGAGAAAGTATCAAAGCAGGCAAATGAGTTTCTAGCTAATTTTTCTAAAGCTGTTGAAAAGTGATATGGATAGAATTAGACTCAAGTTAATACTGCAAGATAAAAACCTCGCCAGACTCGGTGATGCTTATATTAATTTCATTTTTTCTCTAGCAATTACAGAGGTTGAGCACGTTCCAACAGGGACGAAAGTAAGCGATAGAGTTTTAGCTAATGCAGCAAAAAGATCAGGACTTAGGGAATTATTGCCTAATAGAGTAAGTCGAGGCTCAATCGCCAATGCTGTCGAGGCTATTATCGTTTATGTTTGGTTAAAAAAGTTAATTATTTTAGAAGAGGCTGTAAATATATTAAAAGCATCCTCAAGAGATCCTTCCCAAGCTATTTCGAATCTTATTTATGAAGCTATAAATAGAATTGAGATTGAATAAACAATTTTTTATCATTCAATTTTGATTTTAAATAGAAAAAGTGATTATATGGCTTCAGAGGTAAGAAAATCAAGAATAAGTATAAATAAGATAGGCATTAGGTCGCTTGGCATATCAGAAAGCTTCAAAAAAAATGTCAAAGGAAAGTCTATATTAGCAGGTGTTGTTGTAAGGGCTGATAGAATAATAGATGGCTTCGGTCTTTCTTTAACTACTATCGGAGGAATGGATGCAACTGAAAATATTATTTCCTTATATAAGGCCTTAAAAAGAAAAGACATTAATGTCATTTTTCTAAATGGTTGTGTAATAAGCTGGTTTAATATAATTGATCTTAAAGAAGTCTACAGAAAATTAGACGTACCTTTGATTTGCATTACATATGAGGAATCTGAAGGATTAAAAAAATATTTAAAAGAATACTT
>JAOZGV010000141.1 GCA_026015225.1 Candidatus Bathyarchaeota archaeon | reverse complement strand
AATCTTTTAAGAAGGCAATTGAGATAAATCGGAAGAAAGGGGAAATAATATATTTACACCTAAATGAGATTGAACATCTTTCACAACTTATTAATTCAAAGAAAAAAGACGGTCATAATTGGAAAGATATTGAGCACATGATAAAAGAAAATGCAATAAAGGGTACGAAACCAGAAATTTATTTCCAGAAGATAATGCCTGACAAACTAGGATACTCTGTAAAAATTGACGATGTAGACATTCTAATTGGTTTAAAAAATAAGCCCCAATATTGGGCTTCTCAATTTTATAAAAAAGCAAAAAAAATAGAAGAGAAACTTCCAGGATTGGAATCATCAATAAAATCCGTTAAAATAAAAATAAAAAATTTAGAAGAAGAAAAAACTCAAACTCTTAAAGAAATCCCACAATTGATCAAACGAAGAGAAAAAGAATGGTTTGAAAAATTCCGTTGGTTTGAATCATCGAAGGGTTTTCTCGTTCTTTGTGGACGCGATGCCTCTAATAATGAGATGCTTATAAAACGATATACAAATGATGAGGATATCGTTTTACACGCTGAAGTTCATGGTGCGCCATTCACTATAATTAAAACTGGAGGAAAAGATCTGAATGATGATACAGTAGAGGAAGCTGCGACTTTTGGAGCATGCTATAGCAAAGCATGGGCACAAGGATTTACGTCTATCGATTTGTATTGGATTAAGCCGAACCAAATAAGCAAACAACCACCTTCAGGTCAATATCTAACAAAGGGTATGTTTATGATAAGAGGCACAAGAAATTATGTCAAGGGCATTGCTTTGAGACTTGCTATTGGAGCGATAATAAAGGACGATCAAATATTGGCGGTAGCAGGACCCACCTCAGCCATAAAAAAAAGGGCAAGTGGTTATGTGGAAATTATCCCTGGAAAAACACCTAGTGGAAAATTAGCTAAACTGATTAAAAAAATTTTGATTTCAAAAGTCTCTAAGGAATACAAGACAATAACGAAAACAATAGAATTGAATGAAATTCAGGTATTAATTCCTTCAGGAAAAGCAGATCTTGATTATACCAGTTGAGAACAACTACACACAATCCTGACATACTTTCGAAAGTATATATGCAATTTAGAAAATTCTTTAAACTAATAATAAATTAGATTGTAAATAATTCTCAATTAATTAATAATGAATTGAAAATGCTTTCTAACGATAAAAATATAATCGGAGCAAAATTGGTAATAGGAAATGAGTTGATTGAGGCTGGAATCTCAATCATTGATGGAAAGATACATAAAATTGCTAAAAAAAACAACCTTCCAAAAACTGATACAGTAATTAATGCAAAGGGCCTCATAATCATTCCTGGTCTTATAGACGCGCACGTTCATTTAAGAGATATGCAGCTTTCTTACAAAGAAGATTTCTTCACAGGTACTTGCGCATCCGCATCTGGGGGTTTTACTACAATTCTGGATATGCCTAATACTATACCTCCGACTATAACATGTGAAAATCTTAAAAGAAAGATAAATAGCGCAAAGAAAAAAACCATCGTCAATCTAGGCTTTCATGCGATGTTAACCAATAAAATTTTCGAGTTACATGGAATGGCTCGAATGGGGGCATTTTCATTTAAATTATATCTAAATGGGGATCAAAATAGTTTTGAAATTAATGACGATGAGCTTTTATATGAATTGATGCAAGAATGCGAAAAAATGAAAGTGCCATTGACTATTCATGCTGAAGATCCATTTAGAGAGAAAAGATCGCTGAATGGATCATTGGAAGATTTAGCTGATTTGCACAATAAAGAATTAGAAATAAACGCTGTAAAAAGGATCATAACTCTGGCTAAAAAGAGCAAAGTTCAAATTCATATATGCCATGTTAGCACTTTTGAAGCACTTGCTTTAATTGAAAAGGCAAAAAAAGACGGGTCTAATATTTCATGTGAGGCAACTCCCCATCATCTTCTACTTAGTAACGAGTCTTTTAATGAGTTAGGTTCATTAGTCCTAACTGATCCTCCAATTAGGGATAGAGTTAATGCAAAAAAACTTTGGAATGCAATGATCAATGGAAAAATTGATATGGTTGCAAGTGACCATGCGCCCCATACATTAAAGGAGAAATTATCCTCAAATATTTGTGATATTCCTTCAGGAATTCCGGGTCTTGAGACTACTGTTCCGCTTTTGCTTACAAAAGTAAATTCGGGAAGACTTACATTAAGTAGACTGGTTGAGGTTTTAGCTGAAAAACCGTCAAAAATATTTCAGATGAGGAATAAAGGACGCCTTAAAGAGGGCATGGACGCTGATTTGACCTTAATCGATCTTAAAGCTGAAAATGTCATAAATTCAAAAAATCTTTACACAAAATCAGAGTATTCTCCCTTTGAAGGTTTTAAATGCAAGGGAAAAGTATCGAAAGTAATTCTGGCGGGAGAGGTCATAGTTGACTCAGGAGAAATTATCGCTAATTCGGGAAGCGGCGAGATCATTAGAAGAGGATAATCAATGAAATTTATTACCGATAGTATGTTAGGACACTTGACTAGATGGTTAAGGTTAATAGGTCACGATGTGCGCTACCTCAAGAATTGTGATGATTTGGAATTGATTGAAGAAGCTAAGAAGGAAAATAGGACTCTGCTCACAAGCGATCTCGATTTATACAAGCGAACAAAGAAGGAGGGCATTGGATCATTATTCATAGAAGAAAAAGAAACGGCCAAGATGTTAGCAAAAGTAGTGGCTAGATATAATCTTAGTCTTGATGTGAATCCTGCCAAATCAAGATGTCCAAAGTGTGGCGAATCTCTTGATCCTATATCGAAAGAAAGAATAAAGAATAAGATCCCTCCTTCTACTCTCAAATTTCATGACCATTTTTGGATTTGTTTAAATGAAAAATGTCGCAAGATATACTGGTATGGAAGCCATTGGAAAAAAATAAACAAAGTTCTTAATAGAGCAAAAGAAATTGAAATTGGGTTAGAGACTAATGCCTAGATCAAAATTTACAATTCGAGATGGTACGTTGCTAGTGAATTTAGCACGAAAAACTATAGAAAAATTCTTAGAAGAAAGAACTAGAATCAAACCTCCTAATAACATTTCAGAATTATTGAAAGAAAAATTTGGGGTATTTGTAACTCTAAATAAAAATGGAGGATCAAAGGAATTAAGGGGATGCATAGGATATCCTTATCCTACAGACCCTTTGATAGAAGCAATAATTAATTCTGCAATAGAAGCGGCTACAAGAGATCCTAGATTTCCCCCCACTAAATTAGATGAGCTCAGTAAAATAGTAATTGAAATCAGCATTCTCACTAAACCAGAATTAATAGAAGTAAAAGATCCAACTGAATATTCGAAAAAAATCTTAATTGGATCAGACGGTTTAATTGTAGAGAAAAACCTCAATAAAGGACTTTTATTGCCTCAAGTTCCAGTAGAATGGAACTGGGACGTAGAGGAATTCCTATCCAACTGTTGTATGAAGGCTGGATTGCCTCCAGATTCTTGGGTTCTAGAAGGAACCAGGGTGTATAAATTCCAAGCAATAATATTTGAGGAAGAAGATCCAGGCGGCAAGGTTCGTTTAAGAATCCTCCGGTGAATATATTGAAAGTATACATTGCTCCTTGCGGCATTGGACTCGGTCATGTTACAAGATCTGCAACTATAGCAACAAACTTGAATAAGAGAGGAGTGGATACTGTATTCTCGACTTATTTAGATGGAATTAATTACGTTAAAAAGATGGGTTTCAAGTTAAAAAGAGGACTCCCTATAAGTTTTAAAGTAAAAAATGATGGGACGGTAGACTTTATTCAAACAGCAACGAGAAGTGGCTTTTCAATTGGATTACATAAATTCTTAAAACAAGTGGTGAGGGAGATCCAGAATATAAAAAGTTATAATCCAGATCTTGTTTTTTCAGATACTAGACTGTCCACAATCATTGCTGCAAAATTATTAGGAAAACCAACAATTTTAATGCTTAATCAATTCATGATTGAAATGATGAAGGATTCAGGAAATGATCAAAAAATTTCGGAAAAAATATTTTTCCTGATAGCTAATTTCTTTTGGAAATTTGTAAAAAATCTTATAGCTTGGATATGGACATGGAGTGACCGGATACTTGTACCAGATTATCCTCAACCATATACAATATCAATGAGAAATTTATTCATACCACAAAGACATAGAAAGAAAATCAAGCTGATAGGTGCTATAATTTCAACAAAAATTAAGGATCTACCAGATAAATCTACTTTAAGAGTTGAATTTGATTTAGATCTGAAAAAGCCAGTAGCATATGCGGCTATAAGCGGTCCGAAAGTTGAAAGACTCTATCTTATTGAAAAACTTTCTGAGATCTTATGCTCTCTCACTAAATATTATCAAGTAATCATCTCAAAAGGGGACCCAAGCTCAAATCGTTCACCTGTTATAAAAGACAATCTGCATATTTATGATTGGGTTGATGATCTAACACAGTTTAAGTTAATAAAAACCTCCGATGTTATTATTAGTAGAGCTGGGCACGGAATAATAACAAAAGTCTTAGCCTACGGAAAACCATTAATTTTAATTCCAATTCCAAATCAAACTGAACAATACGGAAACGCAAGGAGAGCAGAAAATTTTGGGGCAGCAAAGATCATTGATCAAATTATTTTAAGTAAAAAAATGCTTCAAAATTCTATTGATGAAATACTCTATCAAGAAAAATATAAAAAAAATTCCAAGAAAATAAGTAAAATGTCCCAAGCGATTGATGGTGTAGAGATGGTAACAGATCTAATAATTCATATGGCACATGTGAAAGATCATAATAGGTTTTCTGATTAACCTGCGAGCTACAATTAATGTGTTCAATTTTTTTCGGATTTCAATTCATGATATATAACTAACGCTTCCCCTAATGGAATATTCAAATCAATTGATATTTCTTCAGGTTTTCTATTTGGATACCTTTGCAATAATACGTTCTTAATGTATCTCTTATGATATGGATACATAGTAAGCGCGTGTACAGTTTCAATCAATATAGGCCAAAGATTATTCTTTTCGAGGGAGTCATAATTTTCAACCATTTCAAATCACTTTTTGGATAAATAATAGTTCTTTATTTTTTTGATTATTATTCAACAATACAAAATGTTATTCAGTATTGAGAAATGAATATAAGATAATTAAAAATGAAAATTATTAATGTATGAAAGAGAAAAGCTTTAAGCTAATTAAATTTTTGAATTCAATTTCAATTTATGCTTTCTAATTTTGAAATTAGCGCGCGCTTTCATTATGAATTATTTTAAATTTAATTTTCTAATATTAAACTCGCTCTTCGTTTGTTATCCTTGAAGAAGTCAAGAGATCATACTTTTAATATGAGCATCAGTCACAATAATATTAGAAATTATGACAATAGAAATCTTAGTCACTCCTAATCTAAGAACTTCGCATATAAAAGCAGTTAATCGCTTAAACGAACTAAGTTACAAAACTTTATTCTTGAACTTTTCAGAGAATCTAGAGCTCTTAGTTAGAGAACTTGTAGAGAATAGATTGACCTATAAAAATTTTATCGAAATAATAAGACAAAGAAAGCTCGTGCCGGAGCCAATAAATGGATGGAAGTACACGGCTGAGCCCATATTAAAATCTTTAACGAAGGTGAAACTGTTCAATCGGGAGTTAAAGTGTCATTGCTACAGAGATGAAGAGTATAATCTACTCTCTACTGATGTTGCTTATGAAGTTGCCTTGTTGACTCTTAGAGTAATTATAAAAAGAAAGATCGATGCAGAGGATTGGAAAAAAATCCTTAAAAAAGGAGTAGATCATAGGTGTGATGCATTGGACAGGGAAATGGATCTTGTGCATAAGAAAGCAAGTCAAGAATGCGTCTGCGTCTCAGGACTTGATGGAAAAGAGTTAGAACAGCGTTTGAGTGCAAAGGGACATAATGTAATTTTAACAGACGTAGAAGAATTTTATCATCCTACGCCTATAGAGATTCTAAAAGCAAGACTGGCGAAGAAAGACATCTCTATCGAGGAGACTAAAGAATTAGTGAAAGAACACATGATATATGTTAGGAAATATATCTTAAAAAGTAGAAACCGTGATCAGGCATATTATCAGTGGGCTTATGATAGATTTCCGTCAATAAGACAAGAGATTGATTCCGAGGAAATTAAACATTTAGATATTATACTACCTCTCGATGATGTCTGAAATAAGTACCCAGATAACATTCATAACAATAGCGTGCTCTTACAGAATATGCCTTCACAGCGCGCGCGCAAAGAGTAATTTTATGAACCAGTTCTCATTAGGATATTTGTTCATATTGGGAATGGTTGCTATCATTATTGTGGTTATTAGTACTACCTTAATGAAAAAGAAAAATAGCCTACTTTTTAATGGAAATGTGTGCGCGTGCTAAGTGGACGAGTTATTGCAGGAAGGGTAGGAACCCATGATGAACCTTCCAGATGAAAGAGTAGTAATGAAATCTATATGAGGCAATTCTAATTTCAACACGTGTATGAGGTGATTTTTTGAAATTATATCTTGTACAACATGCAGGGGCTAAGAAAGAAGAGGAGGATCCAGTTCGTCCTCTTAGCGAGAAGGGATGGAGGGATATAGATAAAATCTTAAACTTCCTGAAAGGAAAAGGGATTGGGGTCTCCAAAATATTTCATAGCGAAAAGCTACGTGCCAAACAAACTGCTGAAAAGCTAGGCGAAGCGATTAATTCCTCAGATGGTATTATCGAAACTGATGGATT
>JAOZGV010000012.1 GCA_026015225.1 Candidatus Bathyarchaeota archaeon | reverse complement strand
ATCCAATAAATAAGGTGGAAGATAACCTAAAAAAGATGTTCCGAAAGAAGTAGAAAAGATTTGAAGTGGCATTGAAATGGATTTAATTCACTTTTGTCTCATATTTTAAATAGCTAATATACAAGAATCAATGCCAATTTTTTTTGTAGAAATCAGAGAATTTTATTATTAAGAGGATTTGTGATCGTTTTTGAAGAGACTTAGGCAGTCTAAATATCATTATACTTTAAGCGCCTCTCATAAACCTCTATTAAGAGTAAATGCTGGTGAAACAATAGTTGTTGAGACTATAGATGCATTTGGAGGAAGAATTAAAACTGAAAAAGATCTACCAACACCAGATAGGATACCATTGGATCAAGTAAATCCACAGAGTGGGCCTATATACATTGAAGAGGCTGAAAAGGGCGATGCCTTGGTCATTGATATAGTTGACATAGTAATCAATTCAAAATACGGTGTTACCGCAATAGTACCTGATTTTGGAGGTTTAACAAGAACTGATTACACTAGATTGCTGAACGATCCCCTGCTTCCAATAACTAGAATCTGTCCAATAAAAAACAATTTAATTCAATTCTCCAATCAAATTTTCATTCCAGTAAATCCGATGATAGGTACAATAGGAGTCGCTCCAGAGTCCGAGGCGATTAAAAGTTTAACTCCAGGACCTCATGGAGGAAATATGGATTGCCCAGATGTATGCAAAAGTAATAAACTCATGCTACCAATCTTCACAAAAGGAGCCTTCCTATTTCTTGGTGATGTTCATGCAGCTCAAGGAGATGGTGAGATTTCAGGTGTAGGAATTGAAGTGCCTGCGGAATGTACTCTAAAAATAGATGTAATTAAAGAAAAATTTATCGATTGGCCAAGAATAGAATCCAATAACTATATCATGACTGTTGGCAGCTATAGGCCACTTGATGATGCTTTACGTATCGCCTTTGCCGAGTTGATCTTCTGGCTTGAAAAAGAGTATAACTTCGATAGATTGGAAGCATATCAGCTCTGCAGTCAAGTTGCCAAGATCCGGGTTGCTCAAATGGTTGATCCTTTCTATACGATTATCGCAAAATTTCCTAAAAAATTCCTTTCATCTTCATCTTGAAGTAATTTCGTAATAGAAATAACGAACCTCTCTAATATCAGCTCCCAGTATTCCTTTAACTTCAGCGTCTACTTCCAAGGTACTACCTTAAGGAAGTATATGAGCGCTCGCGCCGTTTATGATAAATAAATATATAATTTCTATTCTTCCTATATTTCTTATATATTTAGATGAACATAAAAGAAAAAATGAAGGGTATTAAATTTTATAATGCAAACTCACCATCAATGAAGTTATTGCGAAATCTATCATTCATTCTCATAATTCTAACAATTAGTTCTCTGATGCTCCATATCCATCAATATAGTACAATTAATGCGATGAAAGATAGAAATCAATTTTTGAAAAACGAACTTAACAAATTTACTCTTAAAAATCCAAGTATAGAAGATTTGCATAAATTTCTTTCAAATGATAATACTAATCAAAAAGATAGGTCAAATTGGGATTGTAAGGATTTTGCGATTATGCTTAGGCTTAATGCGAGAAAAAACGGTTTTAATATGTGCGTTGTATTACTGGAGGTTAATTATGTAATTAAATCGGTTTCAAGAGATAAGGAATATTGGGCTCCAAGTACAGGATTGGAAACCATTAATGGAGCTATACTTGATAACGGAACTTTCGTATACATTGATCCGCAAGATGATCAAATCATTAGGTTTGATCGGTATTCGTTAGAATTGAAATTATTAGAGAAAAATAATGATGCGCTTGTAGCCGCAATAATTAATGAGACCCACATATGGTAAAGCGAATTAATATAAATGTCTTAATCAAGTGATGATCTCTTGAGTGAAATAATTTCACCTAAAAAACAGTTTAATAAAATTGGGAGAATTCTGCCTATCATTTTAATCATAATATTAAGCATGTCTACAATTTACCATATTTATCAATATCAAATCATTAATACTTTTAAGAGCGAAAACCAATTACTCGCAAAAGAACTCCAACTTAAATATTTTAAAAGACCAAGCATAATCGAATTAGAAGAATTTCTTGCAAAAGAACAATCAATTGAAAATAAGAACTTATCAGAAAGCGAATTAGCATCTAATTTAAGACTAAATGCTCATAGCTCAGGATACAACATGTGCATAGTATTTATCGATTTTGAGATTATTTTATCCTATAGAGGACTCCGATCTTCACCCATACCTTTCACATATGTGATTAATGGAATCACACTTGAAAATGGAACTTTTGTGTATATTTTTCCAGAAGGAAATTTTATTATAGGAAATGAACATTCTCAAATCAAGGATCTTCTTGAATATATAATGCGGAACATTGCTTTATATTTAAATTATATTAGGATAACAAAAGAAATTAGATTGTATTAAATAAGCATAAAAAGCGCATCGTTCATTGAACTCGCTACCTAATCAGTAATATTGTAATATTCATAATTTGAATCTTATAAGCACACCCAAAAAGACAGTCCTTATCCCTTTTTTCATAAAATTAAGGTTATAAAAAAATTAGGAATTACTATCAATATTCTTAATTACTTCTTTTGATAATGGTAGTGTAGCTCTTTCCATAATTTCCATCATAGCCATAAGATTTTCTTCAGGGATGCGATCTTCCGTAGATGCAAATAACATCACTCGTTCACCCGGAATCATAAGTTCTAATTGCTCAATAAGGTATTTTTTTACTGTTTTAGGACAGGGTCCCATTAAGCTAGAAATCGTCATTGGAAAGTTTATCCAAATAATTTTATTTTTCCACATAGAAAGAGCTCTATCAATAGCTAGATCACCCATCGGAGGAGGTGTAAATGCTTCAATGATGTCAATTTCAGATTTTTTTACCAGATTAGTAAGTGCTTTTACTCTTCCATCTATATGGACATCCAACATCTTTTTTTGAGGGTGTAGAATATTTGCGCATTTTGAGTAATATGGCAAGTAATACTTCTCAAATAAAGGTGGACTGACTAGGATAGAATCTATATTTCCTCCAACCAACATAACCTCCGATGGAGAATCAGCGACTATAGGTAATAATTCTTTCTCATATTTTTTCTCAAGTATTTTGGAAATTTCCTCGATCGGTTCAATATTCTTAGTTAAATCAGTATAGAATTTTTTCCATCCTACAAACTCTATTAGTAACCTTTGCATAGGTTCATAGGGCAATGTAGTGACAACAATACCATCCCCTCTTAAACGTCTTATTTGATCTTCGACAGGATAATAATATGGTTCGTAGTGCAAATTCTCAAAAATGAATTTTAATATTTTATAATCTTCAGTTTTTTTAACTAAGAATTCAGTTCTTCTAGCTTGTACTCCCTTCCAATCACGACCAAATATACCTTGTCCATAACCCGCGCCATGTTTAAATACTTCAGTTAGACTGCCGACAGGAGTTTTGTAGGTCTTAATGAGAGTATCCGGCTCACTTCTTGTTACAATTTCAACATTCGATATTGACTCAACATAACATGGTCTCCAGCAAATAAGGCCCATTCCTCTATTTCTAGCTTCACGTTCTTTCTTTCCCTGAAGCAAATGGCGATCAAAAGCAACAAAAGGTATTTTATCTGGAAGACCACCTTTAAGCAATGTCAATATTCTCTCTTTAGGGTTCATAAATTCACATCTGTCTATTTTTCTATCCATTCAAGACATTTCTCTACACTTTCAATAGGATCCACTTTAGCGCGCGCTATTCTATTTTTATAATAATTAATAATTAGAAATGTTT
This sequence comes from Candidatus Bathyarchaeota archaeon, assembly GCA_026015225.1. GTDB lineage: Archaea > Thermoproteota > Bathyarchaeia > 40CM-2-53-6 > RBG-13-38-9 > JAOZGV01. Next base: position 5,047 of record JAOZGV010000012.1, on the reverse strand, counting down.
TTGCATTAACAAAAACCTTTAGAGTACAAATACATTCTCAATAAGAATTTGCATGCATTCATGATAATATCGAAGTAAAATGAAAAATTAGGGAAAAATTATCATATTGAAATTATTTTGTATGAATCTCTATAGTATCCCCATCCTTGAGAATATGGGTTCCACCTACTTTCTCACCCGGATATTTGCTACTCGGCCCCCATATTCGGGCATATTTAAAATCCCTATAGAAATCACTATGGATTTCCTTTGCTAACCTGAATACTGAACTACCACTTTTTAATATAAAAGGCATATTAGAAGTAGGTCGGGTTCCTGGTTCCTTGGTATAAATTCGAATAATACCGAGTGTTTTAAAGATAGTTGGAGCAACTTCTTCGAGATTATTTTTATCTTCACATGATATCTCAAGAAGAGGTATATAGTCATGAATATTTACTTTCAGGTCTTCTGTATTTTTCTTGACTTTATCTGTTTTATTGGCAAGAATAATTGCAGACTTAAAAATTCTTTTATTTTCAAGCAAAGCATTTTCAATATCTTCTAATTTTGTTTCGCCGAATATTTTCAATAATGCATTTCGGATTCCATAACTATGTGCTAATTTCTCTACATCCTTTAAATTACAATCCAATAGCTTACCAGATAGCATTATTTGAATACCACGCGCTCTTTCCCTTAAGATTTCAACTTCAAATTTTGGTTTAGATATGGATATACCAAAATCTTCAAGATGATCGATAATAGATTTGAGCTGATAAGTTGAATTTTCTGAAATATCTATCATAAGAATCAATCCATCAGAATTTTGTGCTATAGCTAGAGTTTGAGCATTCCATGCTTTGCTTTCAACATTTTGCGGCATTAGAGCCGGCGCTTCTATAAGCTGAAAACCTAAATTTTCGAACTCAAGCATTCCTTGAATTGGTTTAGTGGTAGTATACTCATAGTTAGCAATCTGCGGTTTAGCATTGGTTAAGGTCGCCAATAAACTACTCTTTCCAACGTTTGTATGACCTAAAATTACTATTTGAGCAGCTCCTGTCTTTTTTAAAGAAGCGCCATAACCAGATGAGCGAGAACTTCGTTTCTTTTTATTTTCTATTTCTATTTTTAAATTTGATAGTTTTCGCTTAATATTGACCCTTAATTTTTCATTTCCTTTATGTTTAGGAATTGCGGAGTAGAAATCTTCTAGAGCTCTAATTTTTGCTTCTGGCCTTTTCTCTAAAAGATACCTTTTCCATTTAGCTTTGGATTCAGCGTTCAGATTTGTCGGCATATATCATTTTCCCACAATAGAAAATTCTAATAAGATAGAATCAGTTCAGTAACGTTTTAATTTTTTTATTGGGAAGAAACAATCATTTACCTAGATAGTAGTATTTGAGTGAATATTAAACGCTTTATTTTTATTTTAGGTGAATAATCAATGAAAGTGTTAGCTTTGGGGCGGTGGTCCAGTCTGGTCTAAGATCCCGGTCTCGGGTCTGATGAGAGAGAGCCGGAGATCGCGGGTTCAAAATAGTTTTACCTATGAAATTCCCGCCCGCCCCATCAATCGATCATTATATTGAAATTTCATTATTCAGCTACAATTTAGCTAAAAAATATTGTCACTAAATGGCATTCATCGAATCATTTTTCTCTTTTAATAATTTCTCTAGCAGCAACTATTCCTGACACTGAGGCTTGAATTAAACCCCTAGTTATCCCAGCACCATCACCTATAGCGAAAAGATTGGAAATCTTAGTTTCGAAACAATTATTCAGCTCAAGTCTTGAGGAGTAAAACTTCACTTCTACTCCATATAGCAGAGTATTTTTATCGTAAAGTCCTGGGGATACTTTGTCCATTGCTTTCAACATTTCACGGATATCCGATAGATATCTATATGGTAAGACAAAGCTTAAGTCTCCAGGAGTTGCAGATTTTAGCGTTGGATTTACTACATTTCTAGCAATTCTTGAGTCTGTAGATCTTCTTCCGAAATCCAGATCCCCCAGCCTTTGTATCAAGATTCCTCCACCCAAAAGATTTGCAAGACGAGCTATATACTTGCCGTATGCTATTGGTTCTTTGAAAGGTTCTGTGAAAGTCGTACTAACCAATATTGCAAAATTAGTATTATCGGTTTTTTTGTTTGCATAACTTTGACCGTTTACTGTTATTATCCCATCATAAGACTCGGTTATTATTTCTCCACCGGGATTCATACAAAAAGTTCTTACTCTATCATCAAATGATTTTGAAAAATAGATAAATTTTGGTTCATATAGTACATCAGTTAATTCCTGCATGATTGATGCGGATACCTCAACCCGAACGCCGATATCGACGGGGTTGTTAAGAGTTTTTAAACCCAGTAGTTGAGCCTCATTGGTTAACCATTCAGCACCTATACGACCAGGAGCTGCTACGACATACTTTCCATCTATTATGTCACCATCACTTGTCTTAACTCCGCTTACTATATTATTATTAACTACTAAATTTTTTACTTCAATTTCAGTTCTTATATCGACATTCTTTTCTTCTAAAGATTCTTTCATTTTTCCAATAACTTTAGCACAATTTTCGGTTCCAAGATGTCTTAATTTATCGGGGATCAGTTTGAGTCCAGCTAAGGTAGCTCTTTTTTCGATCTCATCAATCTTGTCTTCATCAACACCATAAAGGTGTCTTGGAGCTCCAAAATCTAACCAGATTTTATCACCATAATTTATTAGATTCAATAAATTTTGCTCGTCAAAATATTCATTTAGCCAACCGCCGATTTCACTAGATAAGGTCAATTTTCCATCACTAAAAGCTCCTGAACCACCCCAACCACTCAACAAGTAACATGGGTTACAGCGGACACATTCTAATCCTCGACTGGCAGGACATTTTCTTTTTTCTATGATGGGCCCCCTATCTAGCATTAAGATTTTTAATTCTTTATTTTTTGTCAATTCAAGAGCAGAAAAGATACCAGCTGGTCCACATCCAATAATAATAACGTTGTATGACAAATAAAGCCAAACCTCTACGGTCCAAATGTATCTGCTTAATGAAAATATAAGAATATCTAATATTGCAGTGTTTATGTTCCTACTTTGTAAAATATATGAGGGATTCAATAATATTTTGAATTATTTAATATCAAAGATTAATTTAGGGTTTATAAAAAATAATTTATGTTATTTTGTCTTCGCAATACCGACGATTACTTTTAAAGCCAAGATTATTGCAGCCGGAGCTACGAAGGCAGCTATATTGTTTACAATAGCATCGATGATGGTCCCAAGAGGGGGTAAAACCTCATCTATTATCAAGAAGATCCCACCTGCATTAGCAACTAATAAAGCAATTGCTGCAGTCAAAAAAGGTACAGCCTCCCTGCAAGTGATTGTGGTAAAACCAACTATTATTCCTAAAATTACCATCGCTAGTGTGACCCATCCAACTGCTGCTCTTCCTACTATCCCTGCTACTAAACCAGCTAAGATGGCGATTAGAACTAAAGTTATGAATGCCCATTCTCCTAATCTTTCAATCATTCAAGCTTACACCACTCTAATTATGTTTAATTCTCATTTAAGAATAAATCGATACTTTGCTCTCCGTAAACCTGGGATCTGTAGCATGTATTCATATTATCATTATTCACAACATTAAATCATCGATCTTTCCAAGCAAAGTTCCATCTAACAAGTATACTTCTGCTTCGTCCACAATAATACTTTTTGAGCGCAATATTGGACCGAAATACAAATTTTCATTATGGCGGCTTTTCATATTTACAGGCTGACCACTTAATAATTTGTTAAAAGAAGGCATTATTATCAACTTAATCATCCTATTTTTTTCTTTGGTAATCAGATTTATTTGATCATAAGATCTTTTTCCAAGATGTTTGATTAATGATAATCCAAGTTTTTTTAAATCGCACTCTGTTTTAATCCAAACTTGTTTTGTAGTTCTAAAGCCAAAACTATCTTTAAATGTAATAACAGGATGAAGGTGCCCCATCACCATATAATCGGACTTTAAAAGTTCGATAGAAGGCCAAGCATGGCCATGAAAAACTCCAATATTACCAGGGAGTAATGTTCCTTTAGCGCTAATAAATTTGACATTTCTTGGTACTAAAGGTTCTAAATTTCCATCATGATTTCCTTGAACTATTTCGATATCTTGTGCAATTTCTGAGATTTTCTCAAACAAGTTAGGAATTTCCTTCCATTCGCTTAACTCTGCTCCAGTTACCGTATGTTTGACATCACCCAAGAAAATTAAACGTGTAGGTTTATGAATTTTCATTAAATCCAAAATTTTTTTTAAAAGTTTAGGAGTTTGCGAAGGAATGTGAATTCCATTCTTTGCAAGAGATACTTCCCAACCGATATGCAAATCACTAATAATTAAAATCTTTTCAGAATTTTTTTTCAGAATTAATGCCGGATAAGGGAAAGCTGGTGCAAGAATATCATAATTCAAGAATCTCAACCTGGACATATTCTAAAGGAAATATTAAATGAGTGTTTAATTTGACAAAAATAACATTAATGATAGAGCCGTTTCTAATTTAGGTAAATGTTAACGTTATTATAAAATAATATTTCATAGCTTAAACTGATTTGGTTGGAATTTTATGAAATATTTCTTGTAAAAGAAGAGTATTATTAGACTGATAATAAGTATTAAAGCCGGATTAGGATATTCAGGTATTTCTTCTCCGAATGTAAAAGAAAAAATAGTATCTTGATAGATATCTCTTTCTGGATTATAGATCCAAACTTTCCATGTATAATTTTCCAAGGGCTGAAATTCCTGAGGATAGAAGGGGCCGAATCTAAATCTGCCAGGTCCTATCATACGCATCCAAACAATCCATCTCTCTGATGAAGAGTTTAATTGATGATATTCATACATCCAAATATAACTTTCTAACCAATTTCCAGGAATAAGTACATAGACATAAAATTTTTCATCTGCATTAAAGTTATTTTTTCGATTTCCATTCATATCAGCAGTCCATGCATCTAAGGTATTTACTGTACT
>JAOZGV010000139.1 GCA_026015225.1 Candidatus Bathyarchaeota archaeon | reverse complement strand
AAGCGTTCATTTTTTATTTTTTGTTAGTCTTAAAGAATCTTATGTATCAAATGTCTGACAAGACTAAAAGTAGAATTCAAGATAAGCTTGTTTTTCTTTATGGAGAAACAAAAGGAATCAGAGCCTTTAATGAACTTGAAAAAGTTTTAGAAGGTTTTATAAAAAAGAATAAAACACGAAATTTACAGAAAGGGTTTAACGAAAAAGATATCATTTTGATAACTTATGGTGATATGATAAAAAATAAGAAGCGCCCACTGCAAATTCTTAGTGTTTTTGCAAAAAGATATCTTAGAAATAAGATCAATTCCATCCATATTCTGCCTTTTTTTGAATATTACTCAGATAGGGGTTTTTCAATAATCGATTATAAGAAGGCAGATTCAAGGATTGGGTATTGGGAAGACGTAAAGGAATTGAAAAAAAATTTTAAACTGATGTTCGATCTAGTATTGAACCATATATCAGATAAGCATTTCTGGTTCCAAGAATTTCTAAAGGGAAATCCAAAATTTCAAAATTATTTCATATGGTTTAGCAAAGATAATCTTCCTCCGGAAAAAATATTAAAAAAAGTTTTCAGGCCAAGGGCAACGCCCCTTTTAACAAAATACATTACAACTATCGGAGAAAAATATGTTTGGACGACTTTTCCATTAAAACAAATAGATCTTAATTTCAAAAATGAAGAAGTTCTTCTTGAGATTATAGACATTATACTTTTTTATATAGAGAAGGGAGCGGATATAATTCGATTAGATGCTATAGCATTTGTATGGAAGGAATTGGGCACCAATTGTGTGCATTTAAAACAAGCTCACGTGATAGTTCAATTGCTTAGAGACATTCTGGATGTGGTTGCCCCAAAAGTTGCTATAATAACTGAAACCAATGTTCCACATAAAGAAAATATCGAATATTGGGGGGATGGAAAAAATGAAGCACAGATGGTTTATAATTTCTCATTACCCCCATTAGTAGTAAACTCAATCCATACAGGAAACAGCATGAACATATCAAAATGGGCCGATAATTTGGAAACTAAATCAAATGAAGTAACTTTCTTTAATTTTCTTGATACCCACGATGGGATAGGTGTTTTAGGAGCCAAAGGAATACTCTCAGACGCAGAAATTGAAAAAATGGTAGAACGATCTGAGAATAATGGTGGATTTACAGGCTATAGGAAGAATCCAGATGGCACCGAAAGTCCATACGAGATGAATACCACGTGGTGGAGCATCATAAATACAGATAATGAGGGAAGTGATGATTTAGAGATACAAATAAAACGGTATTTAGTATCAAGATCCATTGCATTATGCTTGAAAGGTGTTCCGGGCATATATCTTAATGGTCTCTTAGGCGCAGTAAATGACAGAGTTGGTGCTAAAGAATCCGGAAATAGAAGAGATATAAATAGAAAAAATTTCAAAAGCAAAGATCTGCTAAAAAAAATCGATGATAAAAATTCTAGAATACATAGAGTCTTTTTTTGCTATTTGGATCTTATTGAAAAAAGGATAACAGAGAAGGCATTTCATCCTAACGGGGACCAAGAGATATTATTTTTGAATGATGCGATATTTTCCATAATTAGAACTTCTCTTGATAAAAAGGATGTCATTGTAGCTTTACATAATTTATCCAATGAAAAGCAGCAAATTAAATTAAATGAGAATTCCTATTATGATATTCTCTCTAGGAGAAGTTATGGAAAAAATATTGAATTGCCGCCATATCATATTTTGTGGCTTAAATCTTTGTAAATATAACAAACGCGCGCGCATTTTCATTAAGATTCAGAACATATCTAATTGTCTTTCTCCTTAACAATAGAGAGCAAATCAAGTTTATTTTTAACTAAATATTTTTGAGGCGTATATGTATCGATATCATAAATTACTGCATTATAAGAATTTGATACCTCTTTTATTACATTTATGCATGCTATGAAGAGCATAATGATTCCAAAAACAAAGAGAGATAATACAATTGAAGAGAGGGGCGCTTTAGTTATTTGCTCAATGAATAAGATAAGAGACGATGCGATTGAAGAAAATATGACAATGAACATAAATCTTAAGGAATCCTTTAATAATTTTCCACGTCGTAGAAGTATTGCCATTTGCTCTTGAAGGCATTGTAATCTATTATCATTCCAGATTTTTTCAAACTTTGAAATTCTTTTTATAAGAGTCTGTTTTATTAATTCTCTCCTTTCCATATTTAGAGTCCTTATTCTATCAACGATTCTGCCGTATCTTGTCTGAATTACTAGAATAAATAATCCTATGCCGCTAATCATAAGTACTGGAACCAATACTCTCTGAAAAAAATCTACTATGTCTATCGACCCTAAAATAACGTTACCCACATCCATCATCAACACCTCGGAAAGTTTTATCTATCGGACAATTTCTAGTCAAATGGAATTTTCTCTTATCTTCATAATACCCAAAAAAAAATTAAATTGGATAGAAAGATGTTTTTCGTCTTTCTTTTCCTTGTTTTTAACGTAAGTTAATAAGATATAAAAGTGTTTCTGTGTGTTACACAACTACATATTATGTTTAATCCGGATATATTTTTAATTAATCCAAGGCAAACCAAAAGATTTTCTAGTCAATAAATCTGTAAATTTGAAATTATGAAGTATTTTCGAAAAATAGGATATGTAATCATCATATGCACCATATTCACAATATTTTCTGTTAATATGAGCTTTGGAGAACCTATCATCATAAGTAATCCTTCCTTGATAGAAGTCACAATCGATGGAAAATGGACTGCAATAAACGAGTGGGAAGACGCGGTTAAATTTGAGCTTAAAAAAAGTTTGTATGATAAAGGCACTGGTCGTTTTTTCAGTGGAAGTACATTTGGTTACTTTTTGATCAAAGACGATAAGGAATTTTTGTACATAATGATGGATTATACTGCAGATAAAACAATCCAAGACAATGATTCAGGAAGAATAAGATTAGATATTAATAATGATAAAGCCAGTGCTCCACAACTCGATGATTATATGATAGAGTTAAGTTGGAAAGCAAATTCTGTTAAGAAGGTTATTTGGAATGGAAACGGAAAAGACTGGGTTTTATCTAATAAGGAAATAGCTGGATTGAAAGCAGCATCTACTAATGATGCCTCGGATGATCCATACTCAATTTCTCCACATTTGATATATGAATTTGCCATACCTAGAGACATCATTGGATTTAAGTCAGAGATTGGTTTTAGTGCAAACGCATTAGATTATAGCAGAACACTTGCGAACTCTTATGAAGGAGATGGTAGAGGTGCTGTTATGCCTAGATTCATATCCTTACCAAGTTTGAGCCACTATAAGAAACCATATACATGGATTAGTTTTTCATTCGCAACTAATTATGAAAAAATAACACAAACTCCAACTACTCTCCCACCTTCCACTGAATCTAGTTCAGAACATATAATTACAAAAACTACAACTACACAAATCACTTCTACAACCAGAACTTCAGATTTTGAATCGGAAACCACTGATCTGCTTATGCCAAAAACACTGGATGGGCCACCAACTATAATAATAGTTGTCGCTGCGATTGTCATTTTTCTTGTAATAATTTTAATATTCGTTTTAAATAAACGGCAATAATCTAGTTTAATTGAACTAACCATTCACTAAAAATTATTAATAATATTCATGTTGACCGTTAGCAATAAAAGAAATGCATTTCATTCAGAATCTTACGATAGTCCTTCCATAATTTCTTCTTTAGAAAGCTTGATCGATTCTTGTTTTGGTTCTGGTGGCTTGAGTGGGGGAAGTTCTCTATATCCTTGCTCGTCTCTATAAACACCAATTCTACTCACAGTTTCCCAATTATCACTTCTTAAGCCGCTTATTTGAATTTGAATTACATCCGCATTTAGATCTTTTTTTCCTGAAAAAATAGCTACGTTTAAGAAAAACCGTTCAAAATCTTGAAGAGACTCTGGATCTATTGAAACCCTAAAACTATATTTTGGAGGGGGCATAAGTATTGAAAAACGTTGAAGGTTTATAATGATTTCTCATTAGAAATAACAAATTTTGTGTTGTATAGGTTGTATTTTTCTTGCACTACACATGATACAAAAAAGGGATTGCTCGATATTTCGAAATGAAGTAATTGCGAACTCGCATCATTAAGCATGATTTTAGTCCCTGAATCTTAGATATATTTTTATAACAGCGTTATGCTATTTAGTTATGAGGGAATATGTATGGCTGAAATATCTACAAAACTAGTCTTAGAAGAGTTAGAAGGGACGCAAATTGAGTGTGATAATTGTGCAAAATCGGGTCATAGATTTGATAGAATCCTGGTCATTTCAAGAAATGGCCAAATCAGAAACGCAAAATATTGTATTTGCTGCGGGGAAATTCTAAATTAAAAAGAGAAATGACTGAGCTGATAAAAATATTATTCAGCTAAAACGCGCGCACTCTTAAATTAAAGCAGTTTTCATGATAAAATAGTATTTTTTTATTTTTGATATGTACACAAAATTATCGAATATTACAAAACCAAAGCAAATCCCATCGTAAGTAAGCCTAAGCCTTAACCTTAATAGCGTAAGGGTGAATTTTAATTGTAACCCATTCACTGAAATAATATTGTGAACAATTCAATGAAGAGCGGCAAAGTCATTATAATTAAAGGATCGCGTTCTGATAGAGAATTCTGTAAGGAGCTTGGGAATTTTCTAGAAGATAATGAAATTGATGTAATATACAGGACGGCATCTGCTCATAGAACGCCTTCTTATCTTCAAAAGATAATTGATGATTATAGCGTTATTGATACAATTGCATTTATTACAGTTGCTGGTCTTTCGGATGCTCTTTCAGGGGCTACTTCGGCAAATACAGAAAAACTTGTGATCGCCTATCCTCCGGATTTAGTTAAATATGGCAAAGCAAAAGTTTTCTCTAGTACAAAACTTCCTAGAGGATTAAAAGTGAATCTTGCGAGAAGCTTAAAAGAAGTTTTGCAAATTCTAAATGAAAAGTCCAAAAAAAAAATCTATGATGAGAAGGAAATTAATGAAAGGAAAATGAAAGTCGTGGAGACTTTTTTCACAGATAATGAAGACCTTTCTATTAAAACTCCATTAGGATTGCCTCTTTATTTAAAGGGAAAAGTAAGAGAAGTTTATGATTTAGAAAATAAATTATTGATAAACTCAAGTGATCGGATATCTGCTTTTGATGTCAATTCTATCACGGAGATAGAAGGCAAGGGAATGTCATTAAATCTTCTTTCTGTGTGGTGGTTTAAACAGACCAATAGGATTTTCCCCAATCATTTTATCGATGCCCCAGACGTTACGATGATGTTGGTCAAAAAAACCAGAAGGGTAGATATTGAGTGGGTAATTCGGGGCTATCTTTATGGTTCATTGTACCGCGAATATAAAAAAGGCAAGAGGGAATTTTATGGACATAAACTCCCAAATGGACTCCAACTTGCAGAAGAACTGCCAGAAGTTCTTTTGACTCCTACTACCAAAGCTGATGCAGGACATGATATGCCCATAACAAAAGAAGAATCAATTGATATGGGTTTAGTTACAAAAGAAGAGTGGAAAATACTTGAAGACGCCACTTTCAAATTATATGAGTATTACACTAATGTTGCCAACCAAAAGGGATTCATAATTCCAGACTTTAAGTTAGAATTTGGAAGAGATGATGGAAATTTAATACATATTGATGAATCCCCAAATCACGATTCAGCAAGAATTTGGATTAAAAAAAATTACCAAATTGGAAAAAGACAGGAAGCATGGTGTGCTGACAAAGAATTTTATCGACAATTT
>JAOZGV010000174.1 GCA_026015225.1 Candidatus Bathyarchaeota archaeon | reverse complement strand
GGTCCAGTAATCGATTACTTTAAGAACTTTTCAAATGATGAGAAGAACTCTTTAGCCTTTGTAAGCTATCAGATAGAGGGCACTCTTGGTAACAGGATTAGGAATGGATTAACGGAAGTATCTATGCTAAATGAAAAAAGTAAAGTCGAGGCAGTCAAAGTAAAAATGAGGATAGATTCTATTGAGGGCTTTTCAGGTCATTCTGATAGAAATCAGATAATAGATTTCATAAGAAGATTAAGTTCAAAAACATCAAGAGTAATAGTAAATCACGGCGAAAGAAAAAAATGCGATAATTTGGCTTTGGATATTAAAAAATTCATCAAATTGAAGGCCATCGCTCCAGAAAATTTAGAAACGATTAGACTAAAATGAGTTTTTTTTAGATATGCTATCAGAGATCAACTGCCAGATCTCATCTCCGACATAGTGTATATTTTCTATCACTTTTCCCCTTTTCATCCTCCTAATTTCGTTCTCATTGTATAAAGAAATCCCCAGAGCAAGGGTCTTATTATATTTTTCATCACAAATCAAAACAGTCGATCCTTGTCTTATTTCTCCATTTATTTTTCTTATGCCTGGAATCATAACATCTGCACCGTTGCAAATAAAAGCAACAGCCCCGACATCAACAACTACATAAGGCAAATCAGAAATAACATCTTCAAATATTAGTGAGGGATATATTGTGTCATTGATTCTCAGAATCAGAGGAACATCATTTACAAAGTAGATTCTCTTATCATCTACTTCAACGCAATCAATCCTGAACTTTGATTTTTTAAAAGATCCAAGATCGCTTATCTTATAGGATTCAACAAATTTTTTTATTAGTTTCTTTACTTCTTTGTTTCTTAATGTGTATCTGCTCATATATTCTAAAATATAAGAGAATTCTAAAGATTTAAATTATCCTTATTTTTTTAAATGATTCTAGATTTATTATTTGGGGATTAAGATGTCGGACATAACAACAAAAGTATTCAGAGAAAGTCTAAATAAAATTGTATTAGTCCAATTAAAAGGTGGAAGGAAGGTAAGAGGGAAACTTAGTAGCTTCGACCAGCATATGAATCTCGTGTTAGAAGACACAGAAGATGTATCTGAATCCGAGAATGTTAAGAAACTTGGAACTTTGATAGTTAGGGGAGATAATATAGTTCTTTTGAGCCCACCACCAAATCGATGAATATGTATCTAAAAGCATTGATAATTTGAAAAATTCATTACATTGTGATGATCTAGTAAGGTGATTAATTTTGGGAAAGGGAACTCCTTCTTTTGGTAAGAAAGGACGCTCAAAATCCCATCTAACGTGCAGATTGGTTATGAAGAATCCATAGTCAAGCACAAAAGATGTGGGCGCCATTCTTACAGTGTTAGAAAGAAAAAATGTTCAGCTTGTGGATATGGGGCATCTTCAAAGATAAAGAGATACTCGTGGCAAAATAAGAAGCTAAACAGAAAGCGCATTGTTTAGTTAATGATAATAATAAATCATTATTACTAACTGGGCCGGTCGTCTAGTCTGGTTAGGATATCTGCCTGACAACACACAACTAGTATCAGGAGACGCAGATTCGCTCAGCCAATTGGAGCGATGCACGGTCCCCGGTTCAAATCCGGGCCGGCCCACCAAATTATTTATAGCACAGAGTGATAGAGATTAGAGTTTATCATACTTGTACAAAAATGCATTTGTTATACCCCGATAGAATTCATAGGAGTTTTCTTAAATTATGGATAACTCGAAATTATCATATTCAAGTTATCTCATAGTCTTCTCAGGATTCTTAGCTGCACTAGCTAGCATAGGATTCGCAAGATTTGGATATTCGATGATACTACCAGGAATGAAAGATGACTTGATGTTAATCTATACACAAATGGGATTGATAGAATCGAGTAACTTCATCGGTTATTTGATTTTTGCATTTGTAGGAGGAATGCTTGCTACAAAGTATGGACCAAGAAGAATTATCACATCATCTCTTTTGATTGTTGGCACTTCCATGTTATTAACTGGTTTTGCTGAAAACTTCATTCAAGCTTTCATTCTTAGGGGTTTTACTGGAATCGGATCAGGAGGAGCAAATGTCTCAGCAATGGGACTCCCAGCAATGTGGTTCTCGCAGAAGAAGAGGGGTTTAGCAGCCGGAATCATAACTTCAGGAGCAGGGGGCGGTCTAGTTCTCACAGGATTTCTTGTCCCTAAATTAACTCAAATATATGGAAATCAAGCATGGAGATATTCATGGATAATTTTAGGAATTCTAACAATTGTTTTTGCTTTTATTTGTTGGATCGGCATAAGAAATCCACCAATAAAAGAATCGAGTGCCGATAAAATAAAAGGTACTGGATTGAAAGTAGTGAGTTCAGATACTTTTCTATGGAAGGTTGGATTCATTTATTCATTTTTTGGTTTATCGTATATAATATACGTTACATTCTTCGGTGCTTACCTTGTAAAAGAAATAGGATTAACATCACAATTAGCTGGAGTATTATGGGCTTTGGTAGGATGTCTTAGTTTAGCAAGTGGCGCCTTATGGGGGCATGTATCAGATAGGTTAGGTCGCGCTTATGGTATCGCTTTGGTGTATTTTTTACAGGCTTTAGCTATTTTTCTCTTCATTTTCGCTGGAATTACAGAGTTGCTCTATGCTTCGGTTATACTATTTGGTATGACTTCATGGAGCATAGCTTCTATTGTTGCAGCTTATTCGGGTGATCATTTCGGATCTAAGTTGGCCTTCTCAGCTTTTGGATTCTTCACATTATTTTTCGGAATTGGACAAGCAATCGGCCCTTCTATTGCGGGCTATATAGCAGATACTGCAAAAACCTTCGTTCCCGCTTTCTTATTTTCGTCTTTTATTGCAACTATTGCCGGATTACTCAGTCTTAAAATGCTGAAAAAACATAAAATTTCTTAGTCATAATATATTTGACTTGAAATATTCGATATTTTTTGTCACTTCATCAATAATTCTGTCATCTATTTCATCAGAGGGCATTTCTTCATCATACAAATGAGTTGGAATAGGTTCTCCAACAATCTTTTTATAAAGAATCCTCCAGGAATTTGGAACATCTATATTTGATTTCTCATCAATGATTTCGTTTAAAATAACTGTCCAACATCTAGAGACGTTGAATAAATTATATCCTCCTCCACCAAACATTATGAGTTTACCATTACAGTATTTATGAGCTAACTTATGAATCGTATTCGCAACCTCAGAATACATGTTAGTGCTTAAATTAAGGTGAGTCAACCGATCATCGTAATGAGAATCAGCACCACATTGCATTAACATTATTTCAGGTTTGAATTTATCTATGAGAGCAGGTACTAATTCTCTAAAACCCCGTATATATTGAGTATCCCCGGTCCCTGGTGGAAGAGGAAAATTTATTTTGAGACCTTTAGCCTTATCTTTTCCTAATTCATATACAAATCCAGTGCCAGGAAAAAGGTGATTCCCATCTTCATGAAAATCAATATCCAGTACCGTTGAATCTGAGTAAAAACCATACATAACACCGTCTCCATGATGAGCGTCTATATCTAAGTATAGAATTCTCTCCATATCATATTCTTTTTTCAGAAATTCAATACATATTGCTGGATCATTGAATATGCAAAAACCAGATGCTCGATTCTTGAATGCGTGATGTAAACCCCCACTCATATTAAAAGCATGGTGAGTTTTACCATCCGCCACTAATTCTAAGGCTTTTAGAGATGCACCTACTATAATGCAAGTTGATTCAAAACATTCCTTAAAAGCCGGAGTATCTCCTGAATCGAGTAAACCAGAGCCAATATCGCTGTATTTTTTTACTGTCTCAATGTAACTCTCAGAGTGAAATAGGACCAATTCTTCTTCTTTTGCTACTTTCGGGTTGAAGACTGATATGTTTGGTTTTTCTAGATACCCTATAGATCTCAATAATTCAAAAGTCAGTTTCAATCTTTCAGGCTTTAAAGGATGCATTTTCCCGAAGTCGTATTTTGAAAGGGAATCATCATAGATAATTGCAACCTCATTCAATTCAATCGCCAATAAATTGTATCCCAAGGAAGAAATGAAAAATTCTAGTTGAAAATAAAATTAGAAAAGGACAAATTAGAACGTATTAGTCTACTTTTATCCTTCTCTTTCCTTTTCTCTTAACCAGTTCGACTGTAAGAATACCATTTGTAAATTTAGCGTTTGTTTCTTCAGGAATTATTTTTTCAGATAGCTTGATATCTTTATAAAAAGATTTAAACTCACATTCTTCTGACACATTTACCCAATCCTCGTATTTTACACACTGTTCAAGCGTTGCATCTATTTCGAGAGAATTATCACATACCTTCAAGTCAATATTTTCTTTTTTTACATAAGGAAGGTCTGTGGTTATTATTATTTTATCACCCGTATCTTCTATTTGCGTCAAAGGTTCTAGAGTTCCTTTTGAAGCATTCCACATAGGACGCCATTCTCGTATTTCTTGAATAGCTTGTTCCATCTCTTTTTCTATCTCTTCTAGAGATGACTCAATTAGATCAGATAACCGGCGTTTTCTTATCAATCATTACGCCTCCAACCTAGCCATACATAGCCGGTAATTCAAGTTCCTGGCTTTTTTCCATGCCCTGTAAAGATTTATTAGTTCTTTGCATTAATTCTCTCGTTTTTAATCGGATCTCCTCGGCTTGTGAAAGTAATTTTTGCACGTCCACACTGATGTCCAAGAGTTTGTTTAACGAATAGATCGCTGCCGCTGCAGCTCCGGGATCCGGATATTGGTAGTGAGATTGAGCAAGAAGAACGATATTTTTAAGGTTTTTTGCCATACATTCTTTTAATATCAAGGCATTTGGCCCAACCATAAAGCCTTCTTTTAGGAGTCGTATTCCGGCTTTATTGAAAATTTGCTCTTTATCAATAGAAGTAGACACTCCATAAACAACCGGATTCTGGATCTCCATTCTATTTTGAGTTGCCAGGCCACTAACTGTGATCAGTAATTCAATTTTCTTTTCATTTAACCATTTAATCATACTTTCTGCCAGTGGATACATACTAGCGGAATTAAGGGGGGTTTCGGATGTGATAGCGACCAGATTTTCGTTTCCAAAGATTCGCACTGGTCTTTTTGGTTCTCCTTTATGGATTACAATAACTGGTGGCAGCAATTCTGACTCAAAATGTCCTATTTCCTTCAGATCCAATGATTGTATGATATGGGATATTGCTATCATGCCTGTAAGACCTGTATCGGGCATTCCAATGAGACATTGTTTTATGGATGGAATGCTAGTTTCCTCAACTATACTAAATCCTTTAGTACTCATGATTAAACCTCTAACTTAATGTAGAACTATTCAATATGATTAATTTTTCTGTAATTTTAAAATTTTCCAAAGTAAATAATTTAATGTGAATGCACGAGGGCGTGAGATTGAAGGCTATAGGTTTACTATCCGGAGGTTTGGATAGTGTGCTTGCTATAAAGCTAATTCTAGAGCAAGGAATAGATGTTATTGCTGTGCATTTTATTCTGCCATTTTATAAGCAAATTCCAAAAGAAGAATTGTATGCTTTTAAAGTTGCAATTGATCTGAAGGTCCCGTTAAGAATCTTTAAGATTGGACTGGATTATTTAAAAATAATTCGAGATCCAAAGCACGGTCATGGTTCAGTAATAAATCCTTGCATTGATTGTAAGATATACATGCTAAAAAAAGCCAAGCTATTTGCTAAAAGAATCGGCGCAAAATTTATTTTTACAGGTGAAGTTCTTGGGGAGAGACCAATGTCACAGAACTATAAAGCATTGATGACTATAGAGAAAGAAGCGGGTCTTGAAAGAAGAATAGTAAGACCGTTATCTGCTAAAGTTTTGCCAATAACTGAGGCAGAAGAGAAGGGTTGGATCGATAGAAGTAAGTTACAAGATATACGGGGGCGCTCAAGAAGAAAACAGATGATTCTAGCAGAAAAATACAATATTAAAGAGTATCTTACCCCAGCGGGCGGCTGTCTACTAACCTATAAAGAATATGGAAATAAGCTCAAAGATCTGCTTGATAACAAAAAAAGGATAAACAAAAATGATTTGATTCTGTTAAAAATTGGAAGACATTTTAGGTCTGATAGAGTTAAGATAATTGTCGGAAGGAATGAGGAAGAGAATAAGAATTTATTGGAATTCAAAAATAAACGAGACTACGTGTTCGAAGTGCCAGATCATGGGAGTCCAATAACTTTACTTCAAGGAAGAAAAAGTAGAAACTCGATAAGACTTGCAGGTTCTATTACTGCAAAATATTCTGATGCAGAAGGAGATAGAATCTTAGTTGAATATACTGATAGTAGTTTAAAACATACATTTTATGTGGAACAGATCGACGAAGGAATACTCGATAGATTGAGAATATAACTTCAAGCATTTAATAAAATGCATTAGAAAATCTTATGTATAAATTCAATAGAATCTTTTACAGATGCCCATTGCTTGACTTCTCTAAGCGATTCTCTATTGGAATAAACATAGATGATTCTTGGAGATATGCAGGTTTTAGCGCACCAAAATCAATTATTATTCCTCACCTTCTATCACTCGATCTCCCTATTGGTAGAGTAATCGATAAAATCGATGAACTTAAAGTTCAAAAACATGCCATGTCGAACATAAAATTGGTGCATGCGTAATATGCAATAAGGCAACTCTCTCACTTGCAGAGAGATTAGTTGATGCAAAAATTGGATTTGTTCGTTGTTGGTTTCCTTGGAAATTCTTTGAACCAACGCTTTGCCCTGAAGAAAAGCTCGATATATTGCTTGAAGAATCTTATAAACAATGGCCAATGGACGATTTTGTAAATTTACTAACAGATCATGGAATTGGCATTGTACCAATAGTAGTTTGCGGATATTAAAGGATGCTACCAAAAGGACTCAATATAGATGCTAACAATGATCTTTACATTAAACGTGCCGCTGTTCATACAAGACTCTTAGTTCGAAGATACAAAGATAAGATCAAATTCTGGCAAATTGAAAATGAACCAAATTGGTGTAAAATGCATTTTATTGGAGGATGGCGAAGTGGTTTCACATGGACAGATCCACATGATTTTAAAAGAAAATTATTAAAAGAACTCAATAATGCTGTACATTCAGAGGACCCAAAAGCACAGACGATCATTAACCTTGAAGCCGATGCAAAGAATATTAATGTAAATTTATATGCGCCCTTTTGTGATTTTCTAGGTCTTGATTTCTATGCAAATTATAAATCTGCCTTACCCATAGATACTTCTGTATTCAGAAGGGGGAAAGAATTTGCAAAAGAAGCTGGGAAGCTTCTTATAATAATTGAGACTGGATATCCTAGTGGACCTTTCTTCTTGAGGTATTCAGAATTAAGGCAAACGGAATATGTTACTCAAGCATGTTCTGATGCTTATGAGCTAGATGTCTTCAATGGTATCGGTATTTGGCGATATAGAGATACGTCATGGCGATCTTTTCCATTCCAGGATAATTATTTCGGTCTTTTTGATACTAAAAGTGATCCCAAACCAGCTTGGGTATATCTTGCTGAGACTGCAAAAAGAATCCTTTGATTGCTTTTAAACCAAGCTTTAATAATTTTGTTCCTATGAGCCATTTATTCCTTAAACGACAATCACATTCTAATCATCTCTACCTAAGATTT
>JAOZGV010000145.1 GCA_026015225.1 Candidatus Bathyarchaeota archaeon | reverse complement strand
GAAATTTCATGGATTCAAGAGAAGACAAAAGAATCAGGTATCTTTATTCAAATTATTGGATAAAAAGCTGATTATTTAATAAATGTAAAAGAGCTTTAAGTGCGCGCGACGATGACTATCGATTATTATCTGGTCATCGCTTCTTTTTTTAATTCTTGCGGTATTTTTTCTATCGCATATCTAAGAGCGGTCCGAGGCATGATCTCTTTATTCTTAATGACATAATCAAATACCTGTTTTTGGTGTGATTGGCTTGCTGCTTTAAGCATCAAGCCGTAACCTTTTTGAACCAAATCATCTCGATCGACTAGCAAAATATCGGCAATCTCAAAGATGTCTTTAATAAATTTCCCCTTTCTAGCGGGGATTATCAAAGAAACCGCGGATGCTCGTTTCATCCATCGATTCTTAGATTTGGCCCACTTCTTAAGCTCAGATACGCAAGCTGGATACATTTCTAAAAAAGTACCGATAGTATGATTGCAAAGAGTATCGCAAGACGCCCAGTTACTGACATAGCTTTTTAACCACCTTTCAGCGCGCGCGCTAATCATCCTTGAGTGGATGTTGCTACAATTTTTCTGAGTTTCTCAGCGGCAGTGGCTACCTTGTCCACGGCCTTAGCATCATCTTCCCATCTGGAGAAGAGTTCCGGAGTAATGGTTAAAGTATGAGCTTTATCACCCCATATCTTGTATGCGCCACCGATAGAGCATTCCTGATGACGGCCGCACCTGTAGCAAGGGGGTACTCTGGAGGAGTATTTAACTACGTCCAGAATTCTAACTTTGAAAGGACTAAGCGCCTTACGAAAATCCTCTTCAGCCGTTTCTTTTCGATGACCTATACCACAAATTACCAAGACGAATGGCTTGTTCTCAATGGCGAAGTTCACGTGGCGAAATCCCCACAAGCGGGAAATGAAAGCTGACATTGTGGCGCTTATAGACCTGAAATGGATAGGACTTCCCAAGACTACCGCGTCGGCTTCCTTTACCTTCTGATAGCAAGTAACCAAGTCATCCTCAAGCTTGCAAACCTCTGGCTTGGCGCACAGCCAGACGCAACCCTTACAGGTAGAATAGTTAAGATCGGTGAGTTTAACGAATTCTGATTCGTAACCACTTTTTTCCATAATGGCTTTGACCATTCGGTCTGTGTTCGAGTCATGATCCACGACACCAGCACTGAATCCAATGATCTTCATAAATTACTTCCAACTTTTCGTTTTCTTAATTCACTTTGTAGGTTTCTATATAGTAGATTATCCCATCATAATAAGTTAGTGCGCGCTTGGTGTTCATTCACATGCGGAAATTTTTAATCCTCAGAATACCTTTTGTCATTTAAAGAAATAAGGTGGTTTAATGTCTAAAGGCAGTTTAAGACTTTTGGCCATCTGTGGCATGATCGCTCCTATCTGGTTTATTTTAATGTGGATCGTCTCGGGTGCCATGTATACCGGATATAACCATGTGACTCAGTATATAAGTGAGCTTGGCGCCGTTAGGAGCCCGGTCGCTTGGTTTTTCAATCCTTTGGGCTTAGGAGTCTATGGATTGCTCATAATCGCTTTCAGTTATGGACTCTATCGTGGCATCAAAGAGTCGCTGGTTGGCCCCGCTCTGTTGGGAATAAGTGGAGTCGGCATCATTTTGACAGGGATCTTCCCAATGCCTCTCCCTGCACATAACTTAGCTTTCCTCATACTGGCGATCTCGGTCATTCTTTCTTGTTTTACGCTCCCGGTTTGTTTCAAAAAGGATGAACATTGGAAAAACCTTCAGAATTACACTCTGTTGACTGGAGTATTGGCGTTAATATTTCTATTTTTGCTTCTCTTGGGTTCTTCGATCGGGATCGGTGGATTGATTCAAAGAATCTGGGGGGCGATACTGTGGATTTGGATGCTCGTGTTAGCGGTTCGATTATATCGTGTTTAATCCAATTCTGAATGAAAAATAATACTATTGTAAACTAGCTAGCGTGGTTCTCCACAATTGAAGCAATATCCTCCATGGACGCAAATTATCCCTCCGCATTTGGAACAGGCCCATCGTATTTTTTCATTCTTAACGAATTTTCTTATTCCAAATTTTTGGATATTTTCAAGGTTCTCTAGTATGCTCATGTTGTATTTGGTTCGATATCTTTTATCCAATTGTTTCAATCTCGCACAAGGTAATTTTTCACATTCAAAACAAAATTTCGCATTAGCACGCGCGCGCGCTAAAAAGTGGATTAGTTAAAGTTTACAAAAGAATTTACTTACGCTTGCCTCTTCTAGTCGGTCTTAGCTTTCCAGTCCTGTCAACGTAAATGGCGAATAAGAGCAGAAAGAAGAACGTCGTTATGAGGATGTTGAAGATTGCCTCTAGACTCGGTTCTATTACTAAGCCGAAACCATACCCGCCTTGAGGGCCTCCTCCACCGCCCCCTCCGCCGCCGCCAGGAAAGATTCTTCCGGTGAAGAGTTGCGCAATGATGTACAAGCCAAAATAACCAATGGTTGTGTAGAAATTCTCTTTTACAAACCTTATGCTCCTTCCTATGGCCTTGAAAACGCCTAATTCGTCTATGACTGCAGCCGGTATCCAGAACAAGGTAAAGATGAATATGAGGCTTGCAATAGTGATAAGGACCAAGCTCATACCGGAAATGTTGGCAAAGAGTTTAAAGATCGTCTTGATCAAGATCAATCCGCTTGGCATCCCCTGAAATACATCTTTGAATATTTCCGGGGACCCTCCTTCGAAGATCCTTGGAAGTTTTTCTAACGCCTCAGGAGTTAGGAATTCCTTTATTGCTGAAAAGATCATGGCTATGGTAGCGCCAACTCCGATGAAGAATATGATGAGGTAGGTTACTATGAACAATATCATGCCACCTAGAATTCTGGCAAAATATTTCTTAACCCCTGTCTTGAATTCATCAAAGTCTGTTTTGCCCGTCATTAGAGCGGTCTTATTCATGTTCGCCATTCCAGCAATGATTACAACAAATAAGACGAGCGACAAGATGAGGATTATGACGACTCCTATGAATCCTCCTCCTATAAGCGAAAGTATAGGGCTTGGAGAGTTTCCTGCTATGACGAGTACCGGGACAAAGATATAGAGAGCGGCTATTCCAAGAGCAACGGGAACCAGATATGTTAAAGCCAAAGGAGGCAAAAATAGTATGAAGTTAGACTTTATAATGCTGTAAGATTTTTTCATCAGTTCGAATATATCCAAAAATTTCACCTATAATGTTCAATGTCCTGTCAAAAGTATATAAGAACTTGCTCGGCGCGTAGCACATCAACGCACACACTTTAAAAATGTAATATGGATTGCTGGAAAATTAAACCTCTACTACTTTCACTTTCTTAATGAATTCCTCAAGCTTCTCCTCTTGATCTTGGGAAATCAACCTTAAATGATCGACTTTCAATGGATCGAGTTTTACAAATCTGCAGGCAGCAACGTCGACCGCCAATGCGTCTGTACCCAGAAGGATCTTTTTTCCAGCATCTACTATGTTCAAATCTGGTTTTACTGCCTGGTATATATCGGCTACGATCTCATCGATGCCCAAAGGATGATACACACTAAATTTACGTTTCTCGGGTAATAAACCGAATAAGTTTTTAAGGGCGCATGTCAACCGTGTCGTTGAGTGGGTTCCAACACCCGGAACGTTAATGAGAAGAACTGAATTCAAGACCCTATGTGGAAGGGGGACTTCCTTAAGCACGTGCGGTTTAGGCACAGATACTTTGGTCCATTCTTCCTCAGAAAGGTCTACCGCATCCAAAGAATCTCCGTAACGCCTTAAAAGCGTGTTTATGCCGAGTTTTTCGTATTGCGTTTTGGGATCGTGCACCATACTTGCTGTGTCGCCAATGATTACCGAATTTGAGTGGGGGATAAGAAAATCGATGATGCTTGAAAGGAGATCCAAGGAGGCATGATAATATCCGCATATGTTGGGTTTAATCAATACGCGTCGATTCATTTCGGGTTCAAATTCGACTATCGAAAGCAAATCCGTCAGGTTGTTAACAGCATGTTTTTTATCGCATATAACCACAGTGCTTTCTTTCATTCATCCACTTCCATCTATTGATCTTATTCAAACCTATGATTTTATTGGACAGCGCGCGCGCTCCTAATAAAGTCTTTAATAAATTTTAAAGTTTATATTAATAGTGCAATTTAGAAATTGAATTTCCTAATTAAGTCTCAACTCTTGGAACCCAGAGCTAAGATGACATGCGAAAAAAACCAGCCACGGTTTTTAAATAACAAAAAAACCCATTTAAGAGTCATCAAATGCATAGCCTTAACACTTATAATTTTCGGGCTCGTCATTAACAGCCGATCCTGTGTCTATGCAAATAAATGGAATATCGATTACGATAGTCCTGTGAAATATTTGGAGCCTGGTGAACAATCAAAAATTGCGTCTCAAAAGACCGTCGATATGATTAAGTCCAGGCTTGGGAAAAGCAGCGGTCTTGAAGGTCTTAAGGAGCTTTACTTATGGAAACAGCAAGAATTCAATGCGTATCAAGGCGGAGGGAAGTTAATCGGGAAAACCACAATTGATTTGCTGCTTGATAAAAGACAACTATCAGGATGCAGTGATGATGCCCTTGTTTTCTCCGCGGTTGCACGTTATTTGGATTATCCCGTAGTCATGGTCGATACCGCCGGTCTAGAATGGGCAGAGAATTTTAAGCTAGGACTAACGACTAGTTACGTTGGCCACGTATTCGTCGAGGTCTTTGTCGCACCGAACTGGATTCTTGTCAATCCCACCTCGGGGGAATTCATAATGGAGTATGATCCAACAAATCCGGTCATTCCTATCACAAGTGGAGATGAGAAATCCGGATATTATGCCATCCTAAAAGGGAAAGATATGTGGGATTATGATGTAAAGGAACCTGATATGCTCAAAAAAAAGTTAAGGGAATTCGCCATTTCTTTTGAACCTAATGAGGTGGAGATGCCATCTTACAAGATCGAGAGACTGACTTCTATGTCGACTTCAACAACTTCGATAGAAATAACCACATTTTCATTCTCTTCCGAGTTCGATAATACAATGAATTCATCGATAAAAACCAGTTCCAATGATCAGAAAACCAAGACAGAGGGGGTCTTATCGACAAAGAGTGATTTTATGAATCAGTTCTCGTTAGGATATTTGTTCATATTGGGAATGGTTGCCATAATCGGCGTGGTTATCGGTGCTGCCTTAAGGAAAAAGAAGCTTAAAATTTTAAAAACCCACTCATAGAGGATAAATCAAGAAGATTATTCGGAAATTATCAATTGGGTGTCTGGTTTTCCTTTAGAAGTGCGTGTTTAATACTTTGGAAAAGCGCGCGCGCTAAATGCTCAAGATTGATGTTATATCGATGTTTTTATCTATCTAGCTTAAGCTAGATTAAATCCAATTAAAGAAGAAAATAGGAAGAATTAAGCTCTGCGCTTCTTAACTATGACAAAGATCGAAGATATAGCTCCGATAAGACCGACTAAAGCAATGTAAGGTACTAGAATGTTGAGTTTGTTATTAGGCGCATAGATACCGCCTACTGGATTTTCTGGTGCTAATTCATATTCAACAAAAGCGCGCGTGCTACTGGCATACTCAGATGCACGAATCCCCCAATTATCAGTATCAAATGTACCATCTGTATCAGTAGCTAACTTTATTAAAAAGGAGGTAAACGCCCTTCCGTTATCTATATCGTCTTGCATAGCCGCAGTAATATCGATTGAAATATATCCTGTAGGAGGGGTTGCACTTCCACTAATCAATACCCCAGGATCATTTCCAATGGATGTATCATCAAAATCTTCTGAACTGAGAGTCCCATAGTCTGCTATATGGATAACTTGGAGGTCACCTAATCCAGGATTCGTTAAATTAGGGAGCGAATCATAAGCACCATTGGAATAGCTTGACCACAAGTATAGATTTAATGTTGCCGAAGATATAGACCCAGAAACTCCTGAAAGACTAAATTTGACGAATCCTCGGAAATAAACATTTAAACTTGTATCACCTACGTTAATAACATCATTATTTACAAAATTATTGCTTCCAACAATCCCATCCTCTGGATCACTATAGATTATATCAGGTGAAGCATTTGCATTTGGTACTACAGAAAAAACCAAAATAATAGTTAGGAATGCCGCAATAAATAAGCCCAATTTCTTCAAAACATGTTACCTCGTTATGAATAATACACTTATTTAGTTTCTAACTCATATAAAAAAGATACCTAAAATAAAACGATATTTTCAAATTTACTTAAATTCTTGACAGGCTTAGAAAGAATAGAATATCGATTAGAAGATGTAGTTCAGATATAAAAAAGAGGAAAAGAATGATTAGGCTCCGTACTTCTTAAATATTACAAGGATTAAAGATACGACTCCGATAAGGTCGACTAAAACTAGATTATATTTTTTTATATATTATTAATTTTTTATGTCTGTCAGCACATAATAATACAGTATTTATTATTTCCCAAAAAAAAATCTTAAGTTTTCTATGAGTAGAATTATCTTGAATGTCGATGTTTCTGAGTTTGAAGAAAGTTTTGAAGAATTTTCAAACCTAATGCAAAAAAAACTGAAGAAAAAAATCGTAATTAAAAAAAATATATTGCAAGTCGAACAAGTATCAACCTCTAAGGCTAGAGATGCTCTAAAACAGACTTTACATAAACTTGAGCCAAACAAATATCGAGTAATATCAAAAACAGACTCACTAAAAGTCAAGAAAATAAAATCTAAATCGCATAAAAATAAGAAGAGTGGGGGGACTCCACCTTCCGCACCACAATCTATGCCATATTTTTTTCCCAGATCATAACGAACAACGTGCAATAGTAATAAATTTATTTCATGGATTTGATTTTCAAATCATCTTCGTTTTCAATCATGTTATTTTAGGCGGTAATTTTTTGAAAGAAATCGGAGTCGTTCAATATGGATTAGGCCCCATCGGTCAATCTATTACGAAGCTCTTGTCAGAGAAGAAGGATATTGAGATCGCTGGAGCCGTAGATATTGATCCGAAAAAAATTGGCCAACCACTAAGTGTTCTAACGGGTAAGAAAGAGCTATCCAGGATCAAAGTAACCGAAAATCTCGAAGATATCCAAATAAATAATGAGATCAAAGTGGCTATTCACACTACGGGTTCATATCTTAAAGAAGTAATGCCTCAATTAAAAGAAATTGCAAACTCAGGTTTTCATATTATTTCATCATGCGAGGAATTGTCGTATCCTTGGAAAGAGCATCAGAAATTTGCCAGAGAAATAAACGATTTCGCAGAGAGAAATAAGATATCGATTGTAGGAACCGGGATTAATCCAGGTTTTTTAATGGACACTCTTGTCATAACGCTTACAGGTTTATGTCAAAAGATTTCAAAAATCGAATGCAAAAGAATGCAAGATGCTTCTGAGAGAAGGTTGCCATTTCAAAAAAAGATTGGAACAGGTCTAACTCTTGATGAATTTCAGAAAAAAGCGAATTCTGGATCAATTAGGCATGTGGGTTTCAGAGAATCCATATGGATGATAGCCGATAGTCTAAATTGGAACTTAGATAGTATAAATGAAACCACAAGACCTATTATAGCAAAAAAAAGGTTGAAGAGTAAATTTTTAACTGTCGAAAAAGGACTCGTGGCAGGCATCAACCAAACAGCCATAGGAACAATAAAGGATTCCGAACTGATAAGATTGAATTTGTTGGCTTATCTTGGATGTCCCTATCCGAAAGAAGAAGTCAGTATTGAAGGTTTTCCAAAGATTCAGATGGAAATAAAGGGTGGTGTAAATGGTGATTTTGGCACAACGTCCATCATCGTTAATTCGATTCCGAAAATCATCGATTCCAAACCGGGTCTTCATACGATGAGAGATTTACCCATACCTTCTGCCTTACTAGGAAAAAAAGAAAGTTTATAAAATCCTTTGAAAACTAATAACCTGTGATATTATATGCCAACTCATGGATCGCTAACAAAAGCAGGAAAAGTTAGAAGTCAAACTCCAAAAATTGAGGGAAGAACCAAGAAATCACCCAATCCTAGAACGAACGCTCGAAGAACTTATGAAAAAAGGGTAATTACAGGAAGAAGATCCGGCCAGAACTATCTTGGAATGAGAGGAAGAGGAAGACGGCGCTAATCTCCATTATTATTAATTTTTCTTCTCTTTATTGCTGAGATTTGCCACACGCTGAACAGAAGATTTCATCTTCGCCTAGCTCTGCAGAGCAGAATTTGCATCTTTTTACCTCTTTTTTGATCTCTTCTTCTTCAGCCTCTTCTTGAACGGGAGCAGGTACATAACTTATTTTCGGTTCCATCAGGGATGTTACGGATAGAATAATTCCCAACAATAAAATTATGCCTCCGGCAAATTCAAGGATCAATCCGGTCTGTTCTAGAGAAAACAATCCTGGAACGTACTTGCTCACAATTTCAGCAACCGTCGAACTTTTTGCAATATTCATTGCTACGCCAAATCTATATGCAAAGAATCCAACGATCATTACGATAACGCCCGTGATAAATTGGACTTTTTTCAAACTCTCTTATCTCCATTGAAATCGATGATTAATATTTAGCCACCGATTATCAAATAATAAAAAGTTTACTATTCGGATGACTAAGAATACTTTATTCATTTGCAATACTCATTTTGTTATTGAGGTCAGGAAATTTTGAAAAAGGCTGGAATCGCAGATCTAGTCTTACATGGAGGATATGCCCCCCAGTGGCTAGTAAAGAGAATGATAAACCTTTCAAAAAACATATTCTCGATAATCGTAGATGAGTGTGGACCAAGCCAAGCATTGGTAAGACTTTCCAGCCCGATATTTTTCCAAGCGTTTTCCAATGTATTGGGATTTGATTGGAATAGTAGCGGTTCGACTACTGTAACATGCAATACGCTAAAACAAGGATTGAAGGAAGTCGACTTAGGAATCAAAGGAGCGGGTGGAAAAGGAAAGTATTCTAGAATGGCTAAAGGAGAAATAGGTGAGATCTGTCATGAATTCGAATTGCCTGAAGAAGATGTTAAAAGGATACGTTATGCGAGTAAAATGGCTGCAAAAGTGGATAACACCGCAATTCAGGACGGACATCAACTCTACCATCATGCGATTTTTATTTCAAATGATGGAGATTGGACGGTAGTACAGCAGGGAATGAATCCCGATAAGAAGATGGCCCGAAGATATCACTGGCTCTCCAAAGATATAAAAGATTTTGTCGATGAACCCCATCAAGGAATCGTTGGTGAAAGGATCCAAAAAGTTTTGAATATGACTGCTCACGAAAGTAAAGAAGCAAGAGAGATATCCGTTGAAATCATAGGCGATGGAGTTAACAGATTTAGACGTCTATACGACAGTCTGCGAACTAATCAAAAATTGATAACAGAATGGATCAACAAAAAAGACGATATCATACCTGATGTGGAAAGAAATTATGATTCTTATTCTGTAAAATTAGGAAGAATGAACTGGAAGGCCGTTGAGAAAGCTTGGAAACTCGAGCCACAGAATTACGAGGATCTTCTCGCAGTCGAAGGTGTAGGTCCTGCTACCATCAGAGGGCTCGCATTGGTCTCTGAACTGATCTATGGTAATGCCCCCAGTTGGAAAGATCCCGTTAAATATTCATTCGCATATGGAGGAAAAGATGGCGTTCCGTTTCCGGTTGATAGAAAAGCAATGGATTTTTCAATAAACCTCTTAGAGGAGGCCATAAACAGGGCTAAATTAGGAGACAGGGAGAAATATTCTTCGCTTCGTCACCTTGCGGATTGGAGAAGAAAGATGGAAGAGATTTAGTTAGTATAAATATAATCCATCTAAAAAGTTAAAAGATACCATTTTAACGTCTATTGTTAAGTTGCAAGGATATTATAGGTCATGAAATATTTTCGCAATAGTACAACTCAAAAGAAAGAATTGAGTGAGAAAAATTCAGATAAAGCCTGTAGAGAGATAGCTAAGGAACTACTTCATAACAAAAAAAAGATCTCCGAATTGAATAAACTGAAGTTAGATAGGTGTAAGAAGTATGGTCTTGAAATTTTACCTAAAAATTCCGAAATTCTTTTGAGTTTAGAATCTGTTGAAAAAGAAGAGATCTCGAAGAAGATAAGAATTAAAAATGTTAGGAGTATCTCTGGAATAAATATAGTATCGGTAATGAGTAAACCATTTGATTGCCCGCATGGAAGGTGCGCATACTGCCCTCAAGAGAGTGGAGTTCCAAATAGCTATACTGGCCATGAACCGGCTGCCATGAGGGGTCTCCAGAATGGATTTGATCCTTTTCGACAAGTATCGAATAGATTGGCACAACTCAAAGCCATTGGACATAGCATCAACAAAGTGGAATTGATAATTCAAGGAGGTACTTTTCCAGCAATGGCAGTCGATTATCAGAAGAATTTCGTTAAGCAAAGTCTAGACGCAATTATAGGTTCGAATTCAAAAAGTATCGAGGATGCAAAAAATAAAGCCGAGACCAGCGAATTAAAAAATGTAGGAATTACCGTCGAGACAAGACCCGATTGGGGGAAAGAGGACAATGTCGATCTCATGTTGGATCTGGGAGTAACCAGAGTGGAAGTAGGTGTCCAGACTCTAGACGACAACATTCATAGACTCATCGAAAGAGGGCATGCCACAAAGGACGTTACTAAATCATTCCAAGTGATCAAGGACTCGGGCTTAAAGATAGTTGCACATATGATGCCTGGATTACCGGACTCCAACATGGATAAAGATTTGGACTCTTTTAAAAGACTCTTCACAGAAGAGGAATTCAAACCTGATATGATCAAAATATATCCGTGTCTTGTGCTAAAAGGAACAAAAATTTACAAATGGTGGCTTGAGGGAAAATACAAACCATATGATACGAACGAAGCGGCTGAATTAATCGTAAAAATAAAAGAAATGGTTCCTCCTTGGGTTCGGATAATGAGAATACAAAGGGACATCCCAACCGGACTGATTGAGGATGGCGTGAAGAAGAGCAATCTGAGACAGATAGTTCAAGAAAGAATGAAAGAAAGAGGTTTAAAATGCAGATGCATACGGTGCAGAGAAGTAGGTCATAGGATGATGAGGGAGGGTTTACTTCCTAAAGATGGTGAAATCTCTCTTCAAAAAACGATCTATAGGGCATCGAAAGGGATAGAGATCTTCATCTCTTGTGAGGATTCGATCAGAGATATTCTGATTGGTTATTTAAGATTAAGGATCCCCTCAGAATTAGCACATAGATCCGAAATCACAAATAATACTTCATCATTGATCAGAGAAGTACATGTTTATGGTCCATTAGTACCAGTGGGAAAGCACACAGATGAAGATTGGCAACATAAAGGATACGGAAAAGAACTCATTTCAGAGGCCGAGAGGATATCGCTAGAGGATTTTGATAGAGATAAAATTTTGGTTACAAGCGCATTAGGTGTCAGAAAATATTTCGAGAGATTTAGTTATATATCCGATGGACCCTATATGTCAAAAATTTTAAGATAGGTTTAATTTTTAAGCGTTTGATTAAAATTCAAAAACTAAAATTATTTTTCAATATTTGGTGAATTTATGTCAGATTCAAAACTTGAAGGTTATCGTGGTTTTGTCTTTGAAATATTGAAAAAAGCGAAAGCATCGATTGGCGATCATTTAGGCATAAAAAAGGACGGTAATGCTTATGAGGGGATACTCCTCCCACGGAGCGAGTATTCAGACGATAAGCATCTACTAATCAAAATTAAAAGCGGTTACAATATCGGCGTAAATGTAGACTCTTCTACTATCATAAATGTAGTGAAGGGGGGTAGCAAACCGAAATTTGTTTTTTCTCCTCCAAAAAAAATGAAAGAAAAACTTGAAAAGGTTGCAATAATAAGCACCGGCGGCACGATAGCAAGTAGAGTCGATTATAGAACCGGTGCGGTCGAACCAGCATTAAGTGCAAACGATCTATATGCGGCAGTTCCAGAACTATCCGATATTGCTTCTATCGATACAAAAATACTCTATAGCGAATTGAGTGAAAATATCACCCCGGATCACTGGAGCGAGATGGCCAAATCCGTTGTCGAAATGATTGAAGGGGGCGCAAAAGGTGTCGTATTATGCCATGGCACGGATACTATGACCTACACTTCAGCTGCATTGAGTTTTGCTCTTCAAAACCTTCCAGTCCCCCTAGTTTTAGTTGGATCGCAACGTTCATCTGACAGACCCAGTTCTGATGCAACTTCTAATTTAGTCGGAGCCGTATCGATAGCAAAAGATGCGCCTTTTTCAGAGGTGGTAGTCGCAATGCATGATACGATTTCTGATGGGACAATAGTCGTACATAGAGGAACCAGAGTCAGAAAATGTCATACTAGTAGAAGAGATGCTTTTCAAACCATTAATGCGCCAATCTTTGCAAAGTTGAATCTTGATGACAATAAATTTGAGATAAATGAAGAAAAATACTTAGAAAGGGATAAAAAAAGAAAGACCCAATTGAAACCAGATTTTGATGAAAAAGTAGCACTGATAAAATTCCACCCAGGAATGAATTCTGGGATCATTGATTGGATAGCAAAGAATGATTATTCAGGCATGATAATTGAGGGGACTGGGCTTGGCCATGTTGGCCATAATGTACATGATTCGATAAAGAGAGCGATCGAGAGTGGATTGTTAGTTGGAATGACTTCTCAATGCATTTGGGGCCAAGTTAACATGAATGTATACTATACTGGCAGAGACTTACTTGCGTTAGGCGTATTGCCGCTAGAGAATATTCTTTCCGAAACGGCGATGGTCAAGATGATGTGGGCTTTTGGTCAAACCCAAGATTCAGATGAAGTAAAAGCAATCATGATGAAAAATTTGGCCTGGGAATTCTCTAAAAGAATTCTTTGGATGTGATTTGTTTGCAAAATATCGACTATAAAAAGATCGGGCTTAAAGCAGGAATAGAGATCCATCAGCAATTGGACTCAAAGAACAAATTGTTTTGTGATTGCTCAAATAGTATCTCAGAGGAAAAAGCAGAATTCGGCTTCCTCAGAAAACTACGTGCAACCCAAAGTGAGATGGGTGAAGTTGATAGGGCCGCTTTATTTGAGTTTGAAAAAGGAAAGACGATACTCTATGAGGGCGATCATACGACGTCATGTTTAGTTGAAATGGATGAGGAACCACCTCACAATCTAAACCAAGAGGCAGTAGATATCGCACTCATTGTCTCATTGATTTTGGGTGCAAAACCAGTAGATGAAATCCATGTAATGAGAAAGATCGTTATTGATGGTTCCAATACAACAGGGTTCCAAAGAACCTGTGTAGTTTCCCTGGATGGTTCTG